>NZ_JBFUJN010000018.1:0-164526 GCF_056401335.1 Rhodococcus sp. P4_F3_2 | reverse complement strand
CGTCCCAACTGTCCCAACTGTGCCGACCACTCGCACCGAGCCGACGTTCCCAACCAGCCCGACCAAGCCGACAGATCCCACGGAACCTGCGTAACCGACGTAATCGATACAACGCCACGGGTTCCCAGGGAGCACACCGATGCCCGAGTTCGACGACGCCCTGCACCGCGCTCTGAAGAGGCTTCAGAGCGCGGTGCCAGTACAGGTGAAAGAAACTCCGCCGCACGGAGAATCTGCCGACCTCACCATTGCAATCGCGACCTACGACGATTTCGACGGCGCATACTTCACGATCCACTCGATCCTGGTCCATCATCGCGAGATTCTGGACAGAGTCGAATTCGTCTTGTTGGACAACAACCCCGAGGGGTTGCCGGCGCCGATGCTCGAATCGTTTGCCGGTTACATCGATCGGTTCCGCTACATCCCGTTCACCGACGTTCGATCGACTGCGGTGCGGGACGTCCTGTTCCGCAAGGCCACCGGAAAGTATGTCCTGGTCCTCGACTCCCACGTGATCCTGGCACCGGGATCGTTGTCGGCGTTGCTGGCGTATTTCGATGCAAATCCGGAAACTGACGATCTGATCCAGGGACCGATGCTCTCCCAGGATTCCTCGCACATCGCGGCCACCCACATGGACCCCAAGTGGCGCAACGGAATGTTCGGCTCCTGGGGAGTTGATCCGCGAGCGAAGCAACACCCGGACGTGCCTTTCGAGATCATCATGCAGGGCCTCGGCTCATTTGCCTGCAGGCGTGAGGCATGGCCGGGATTGAACTCGCACTTCACCGGATTCGGCGGTGAGGAGGGATACATCCACGAGAAGTTCCGGATCAACGGCGGAAAGGTCGTCTGCCTTCCGACATTTGGTTGGCACCATCGATTCGAGCGCCCGGCGGGTGTCCCGTATCGAATAAATTGGGAAGATCGCGTTCACAATTACCTGCTCGGTTGGAATGAGGTCGGATGGGATCTCGACTCACTCCATCGTCAGTTCTCCAGGTACCTCGGTGATTCGTATCCCGAGATTCGTCGCCGTGCCGAACTGAGCGTCCAGCGACCCGAGTTGGTCTTCGGCGGGGTGATCGTTCTCAGCGACGACGGCCGAGTAGCTCCGTGGCGTTCATGCCTGGCGGAGGCCGAGTCGATCGAACTGACCGTTCACCGTGCCATTCCGGCGGAGGACGACGGTCCGGATGGGTGGAGGACGGCCTCAGCGTTCGTCGCCGGACTCGACAAGGCGATTCTGCTGGGCTGGAAGTCGGTGGTCTTCCTGGACGAGGCTCGCGTGATCGAACCCGCGGTTATGTACAAGCTGCGGAACATAACAGACGACCTCCCCGCCGAAGCCGATGCGGCCGTCATCCACGCACACGGCGAAGACCTGGTCGGGGCTGCACTGATTGTTCGCGCCGCGGCATACCGAACCTTGCGAGACGAACTCTCTCGGAGCATGGACGGACCCGTGCGGTCCGACTTTTCACTGGCGACCTATCTGCTCGAGCGGGGCGCAGTCGACGTTGTGCTCGATCGCCCACTGTCGCCTGCCCGAGTAGGGGGAGAACCCACCCCGGCTGTCGAGGATTCGAAGTCGGACCTCGGTGTTGTCGTCGTGAATCTTGACCTCGATATCGACAGATGGAAGGCGTCCTGGCATCGATTCATTCGCTTACCGCGCGTAACAGCGGTGGAGAGAGAATCAGCTTTCGAGGACGTGATGAATCAGGAAGCGGCCTTTGCCGTCTCGTGGCGTCGCGCGGTTTCTCGGGCGACCGAGAAGAGCTGGGATTCGGTCCTCATTGCAGCTGACGACGTGAGTTTGCTGGATGCGGCTGCGTCGATCCTGGACCACGCACGTGAAGACCTCGATCACCGCGATTGGGATGTCGTCCAACTCGGACACGACGCGAATTCGGCCGACGGAGCGCTGATCGACGGTTCGGCGCTCTTGCGCACCAGTCCGGAGAACCGTGGAGTTCACGCCGTCCTCGTTCATTCGCGCGCCTTCGAACGAATTCTGGACGCGATTGCGGATCCGGAGGTAGACCCCGAAGCATTCGAAAAATGGGCGGGCCACTACCAAACTTTGGGCAACTACCTGGTGGATGCGAACGCCGGGGGAGCGCTCACGTGTCTGACGCTCGCACCCGGCATCGCCTCCACACGCAGCCTGATTCGTTCGGGCGCAATCGAATCCGAATACTCACGACGCTTCTCGCTCTGACACCACCCCAAACGCAAATAGCTCAACACGAATATCGGACTGGTTGGAACAAGGAGATATCTTGACGGAACTACTCGAAGACGCGAGGCCTCAGCGCTCACAGACGGTGGAGAGCAATGATCTCACCGACGGTGTCGTGCTGTACGACAGTTCCAGCGAGGTTGCCCATCACCTCAACCCCGTCGCGACTTTGGTGTGGGAACTGTGTGACGGCCGGACCGTCAGTGACATCGTCCAGGCGGTGTCGGAGGTACTCGAGATCCCTGACCATGACGCGGAGTCGGTGGTGAGCGAGACCTATGGACAGCTGAGCGCCTCGCGTCTGCTGGTGTGAGAATCCCGTGACAGGCAGCCACGTACCACAATTCCGAACGCACTACCTATGGGTTGATGCGATCGTGCGCGGCCCTGCCATACCCGAACTCGGTGTCATCGAGCATCGAATTGCCAGCCCCTGGCCTGCGGACCACAACGTCGAAGTTCGGATTCAGCGGAATCGATCGACGTTCGGTCGCTGGGACGCCACCATCGACTCGACCATCGGAGGCAGAAAGGAACCGCTGATCGGTCTCGACGGACTCCACCTCGCGGAGAACGTTTACCGCACTGTGCACCGGGATGTCATGACGGCCGCAGATAACGAACTGTGGACACGCCTGCATGCCGCTCTGGTCGACTGCAACGGTGTGAGAGTGGCGATCGCCGGGCACTCCGGGGCGGGTAAAACCACCTTGGCGCTTGCCCTTGCCTTACGGGGTGCACAACTGCGAGCTGACGAAGGGGTCTTCATTCGCGGTACCGAAGCGGTGGGCTTGCCGCGCCGGGTCCACCTGAAAGCCGGTACGTTCGACGTTCTGCCGGACATCAAGGCGCACGATTCGCTGTATCTCCCGTATACCCCTTCGGTGTGGGCACTGGACCCGTCGACATTGCCCGCTACTCCCGACGTCGATTCGGCGGTTCGCGGAATCGATCTGGTGCTGATTCTCGATAAATGGGACGGGGGTCCTACTCGTATCGCGCCGATGCCCGCACCCCAGGCGATACAGTCGCTGGCCGAGCAATCCGCTCTGTGGTCCGACAATCACGGACTGACCCTGAGAAACATCGCTGCCCTGCTCTCGAATGCCCCGTGCTACAGAATGATCCGGCACCACGGCGACACCGGCGCCGACACCGTGGAGGAACTGGTGGCGTCATGCGTGACACCCGGTACCTGATTTCCATGTTG
This sequence comes from Rhodococcus sp. P4_F3_2, assembly GCF_056401335.1. Classification (NCBI taxonomy): domain Bacteria; kingdom Bacillati; phylum Actinomycetota; class Actinomycetes; order Mycobacteriales; family Nocardiaceae; genus Rhodococcus; species Rhodococcus sp. P4_F3_2. The sequence goes on along the minus strand of NZ_JBFUJN010000018.1, from coordinate 161,068 downwards.
GAACCCGAGCGCGGGGCCGACGTCATCCGTTCGTGTTCGCAGCAAGATTGGCCGCGAGTCATCGACGCCGCTGCCAGGCACAAGGTGCTGCCGCTGCTGGCCGCCCGCGCAGTCGATGCCGGCTTCGCATCGGTCCTGCCGGCGAGTTTCGCCGAAATGCTGTCGGAATCCGCAGCTAGCGCGTCGAGTCCGGAATTGACGCTGAGCCTTGTCCATCACCGAAACGCGCTTCGTATCGCGGACCTCGATGCGCAGCGCGTAGAACTGCAAGAGTTGTTACACAGCAGCGGATTTCCGACTGTCGCGCTGAAAGGTGCTGCCCTTCTCGAGCGAAGAATCTGGCCGAACCCGGCGGCACGACGGATGACGGACATCGACCTCTTGGTCGTGGATCCCGCACACGCCGTTCCAGCCAACGACGCGATCATCGACTTCGGATATCGAATGGTTCGCCCGGACGAGGTGGCGGGGGATTCCATCGATCACGACGATCATCAGGAACCAGCGCTCCTTCGCGACGACCGTCACGGCTCCGTCGAAATCCATTCGCACTTGCTTCCGCGGTTCGCCCGTCACGCGTTGACCCGCGAGTCCGTGGTCCGAGGACTCAGCGCGGAGACCGAAGGATCCAGGCTTGCCCTTTCCGATGTCACGCTTCATGTCATCGCTCACGCGCGGCTTGCCGATCGCGCCTTGATTCGCGCCGATCTGGCGTTGAACAGCGTCTTCGACGTGGGGTACCTGTTCGCCTCCGAGCCGTCACTCCCGGCGGTCCTCGCGCGACGCCGATTGCCACGCGATGTCCGTCGGGCGGTGAACGTCCACTGGGCTGCGGTGGAATCGATCTTCGGAGTGAGTACCGGGGTGACGACCACCTCGGCGCGTTGGTGGTGGCAATGCACGCTGTGGTTGGCCGATCGCCCACGCCTGCACTCGCTCTACCGCGATCTGGTCATGGTGCCGCTCTTTCTCGACCGTGATCGGCTTTCCATCCGGGACGGACGCGACCTACGTGGATGGGGCTTGGCACGCGCACGCGTGTCTCACTTCGTCCGTCGTGCGAGGACTGCCGTCGAAGATGCCGGGGGAGCAGCGTGAAAGTACTGATCACCGGCGGAGCGGGATTCATCGGAAGCACCGTGGCGTCGAAGTGCGTCGACGCCGGGATCGATGTCGTGATTCTCGACAACCTGCTGACCGGCCGTGCCGAATTTGCGCACAGATTCCCGTTCTACTGCGGCGACATCGCGGACGAGAAACTGCTCGACAAGATATTCGCAGATCATCCCGATATCGATGCCACAGTTCACTGTGCGGCCTTGATCGTGGTCGGAGATTCCGTGAGTAGCCCGGCGCGGTACTACGAGAACAACGTATCCAAGTCACTGACACTGGTATCGAGTGTCCTTCGGAACGGCTGTGAGCGCTTCTTGTTCAGTTCCTCTGCTGCGGTGTACGCGCCGAGCGACGGTGGGTGTGTCGACGAACATTGGCGGATCGCACCGCAGAGTCCCTACGCGCACAGCAAGGCTCAGTTCGAAACGATGCTTGACGACATCGTGGCGGCCACAGGATTATCGGCAATATCTCTACGCTACTTCAACCCTGTCGGGGCAGATCCGGAATTGCGAAGCGGACCAGCGTCGGCGCGCCCGACCCACGCACTCGGAAAGCTGTTCGAATCATATTCGACAGGAACGCCTTTCAGGGTTACGGGGACGGATTGGCCGACGCGCGACGGATCGGGAGTGCGTGACTACGTTCATGTCTGGGACCTTGCAGACGCTCATGTTCGAGCACTCGAAAGGTTCGACCGGGTCACCGCTGATTCATCACGCATGACTGTGGTCAACTTGGGCAGCGGGCGGGGGACGACGGTGTGGGAATTGGTACACACATTCGAGAACGTGCTCGGCGAAGACGTCGACGTGGTCGCTGCCGACCGACGCACCGGTGACACTGCCGGTGCCTATGCGTCGAACGATCGTGCGTTACGACTACTCGGGTGGGTTCCGACGTTCACCCTGGAACAGGGGATCGAGGACACTGCACGGTGGCTGGCCGTACGGGCGCACCGGCTGAATTCTGCGCCGCTGAGCGTCAGCTTGGTGGCTCGCCCTCGACGGTGATGTTGTTGCTTCGTAGCCAGAATGTGGCGTCCGGATCCCACCCGGCGAGCACGGTGGCCCCCGAGTTGGCCGACAACGGGATCGCGATGCCTGGCGTGGTCAGATAGGCCATCAAGGTCAAGTGGATGGCGTCGTAATCTGCAGCGACCGAAACCCAGTCCGGAATGAACCAGTCACGGTATTCACCGGTCGTGTCGTACCAAACGAAGCGACGTGAAGCGGGCACTGGCAGGGGATAGGTATCGACCAGATTCGCCCAGTCCTGCGGACCGGTGATCTCGTAGATGCGGGGCGCGCCGTAGATCCTTACCGGCTGCACCCGCGCCTCGTTCGAGGAGCTGTCTTCTTCGAGAAACACCCCGAGGGCCCCGATACCGTCGCGGGCCCTGGTTGTTTCGGTTGTGCCGTTGGCAAAAGGGGTAGACCACCATTCGCCTCCGATGTTACGGTCCGGATCTTCGATCTGGTATTCCAGAAACCGGCGTTCGGTATCGAGTGCCTCATCGCGCCACTGTTCGAGGCCGTCCTTCGTGGGGTAAATCCGCAGGGGTAGGCCCGACCAGCCGTAAATGGGGTTTCGCTTTTCAACCAGATTCTGGTTCAGGCGGTCGATCGGCTCGGTCCACCAGGCGGCGTGTGGCGAGTCGAGTAGTGCTCCGGCAATCGGTCGCAGCGCCGCTGCGACATCCGGCCGGACGAAGATCAGGTCTTCTTCGTCCGGCGGCTCCCAGTAGCGTGCGCAATCTACGGCATACGCAAGACAGTGCAGAATCTCGAGTTCGGACATCTCGGCGATTGCCCGGATATCAACAGCGCCGAGAACTTCGAGCGCATGTTCCGGCGATTGAGGCCAGTGTCCACCGGAGTTGCTTGCGCTGGCGCGGCACGCGTGCCCGACGTTCGCACAGAAGCGACGGCCACGTGGTGAACCGAGGACGAGTGCAACGGAATCCATGTGGGTAAAGCTAGCGGACAGGCTGACGGGGGACGTTCGAATAACCATTACTTGACATAATGTAGATTATCGGCAAATTGTCGACCTGGCGATATCGGCTCATGATCCGTTTCCTGCGTCGTTGATCCGTAGATGTATCTGTCGACCATTCGCGTGCTTCCGGCCCGTACTTCCGGTCTGAACCGCTGGACGCATTGTGTGAGCTGATCATCTTGGCGTGCCCGTCGTCGGACAACCAAACGTCGATCGCCGTCCGACCCCGGCCGGCCACCGAGCAACCCTGCCGCTCAGGTGTCCAGGCCGCGCGGCAGGCCGCCTGACGCGGGTTGATGTTGATGGATGAGTCTCGCCCACTCCCAGCTACCCCGCCTCAATTCGTCACTGTGACGTATTGGGGACGACAGGCTGCGTGCGGGTGCAGTTCCATTGTCATCGCCACGGACTACTATCGCCGCATGTGTTTTATTTCGACCGGCCGCTTCGAATGATCAGTGGCCGCGATGAGTGACACACCCAAGGCCGTGCACCGCTGGCTTGCAGTGCCAGACCAGTTCGACCGATTCACGCGATTCTTGTGCGACAACGGAATTCTGATGCCGACTCGGATAGGCATCGGCATATTGGTTTTCCTCCTGGGAGTCACGATTCTGCTGAAGCGACTGGGCACCCATTCGGTACAGACCATCGGATTTCCGTTGGACGTCGTCATCGCAGTGCTCGTGATGATCGGCGGAACAGCGCTGCCGTTCACTGCGACGACCCGGGAACGGTCGTACCTTTTCGTCATCGCGGGCGACCTCGCTGTTGCGGTGATCGTGCTGGCGGAGGCCAATCCGGATCAAAGGCTGTTGGGGTGCCTCGTCTTCGGACTCGTCGGCTCGTATATAGCGTTCTTTCACAATCTTCGAGCGCAGCTGTGGCACCTGCTGTTTTCCGGGGCGGTCATCGTTATCGCCAGCATTGGCGTGTTCACCGATGTACCTTCCGGCCTCTCAGACGTCCTGGGACGCATTGCCTTTGCCATCCCTGTCATCACCGTCATACCGGTGGTCACGCAGATTGCTCTGGCGCTCCTGAGCAACGACGCTCAAAGCTCCGAACTCGATCCGTTGACGGACCTGCTGAATCGGCGTGGACTCTCACGGCGGACTTCCGAACTCCTGCAAGCGAAATCCAGCCTCGACCAGTCCTTGCTGGTGGTGGTGATCGACATCGACAATTTCAAACACTTCAACGACACCTACGGTCACGACGTCGGCGACCGCGTCATCCTGCGCACGGCGTATCGACTCCACGACTGGGCCAGATCGGACGCAGCGATCGCTCGTATCGGCGGTGACGAGTTCGTCGTCGTTCAGATCATGCCGTTGCCGTACGTCGGCGACTTGCTCGCACGGATCGCCCCCATCATGAACTCCCCTACGGGCGAACCACTCTCGACGACAAGCATCGGCATAGCCATACACAACGGCGGCTGGCCAGACGTGCAAGCAGCAGAAAGTGGCGTTCACGATCTACATCGCCTAGCCGATTCGGCGATGTACGAAAGCAAGAGGATGGGTGGAAATCACGTCCACTCCATCGTTCTCACCGATCAACAGCCACAACAGTCAGGCGGTCGGTCAGTCGTCTGATTCTTCGATCAGATGCATCGCGGCTTCCTCCGCCGACGCTGCGCCGCCGTCGATTCCGACGTCTCCGGCAATGAGTTCGCTTTCCTCGTCCTCGTATCGGCCCTCGTCTTCGGTAACGAGACGCCCGACGCGGCGATTTCCGACTTCGTCACCGTTCGGGAATTCTTCTTCCCGTTCGAATTCGTCGGCATCTGCCGGATCCTTCAGGGGATCTCCCAGTGACGCGTACGGATCAGGTTCTTCCTCGGCCAGGCGCTCGTCGAGGGTCTCCCCCGCCGATTCTTCACTGCCGGTCAACCCGTGGGCGTCCAGGCCCAATGGGCGTTCCGGTGGTGAGATTCCCTCGTCGAGAATGTCGTCCACGCCTCGATCGATCAGGGTGTCTTCGGGTTGAAGCTGGTCGTCGGGATCGAGACTGTAATCGCCATTGCCGGCCGCGCCGGTGTCATCCGTGTCGCTCATACGATCAACGATGCCACGGGCACACCGAGTTGGCCATGTGCCGCGCCTGCTCGATACATCACTCCGGAGACATTCAGCACGAACGCGGGGCCGGCACTCCGTCGAACCGGTCCTGCAGGTACTCGAACGCGGTGGGCAGACCGAGGACCGCAGTGGTGAGGTGGTCCGGGCTGGGGAACAGCTGAGATTGAACCGTGGCTCCGGCGGCGCAGTACCGAGAAATCGTGTTCACCACCGAATCGATGGGGATAAGGACGTCGTCGGGCGTGTGCCATTCGAATACCGGGGCAGTCGGCACACCCGGATAAAGCTCGACGCTGTTGTCGTCCATAACCTTTCGCACTTCGGGGCTGGACAACAGGGAAGTCGACGTCGACACCTGGGAAGCGCTGCGTCCTGCGCCGACTCTCAGGATGTCGTTGGTGCACGCGTTGGTGAGTTCGGTCCGCATCGACCGACCGAGGTCGTTGAGTTGATTACTCAGCGGAAGAAGATCGGGGTACTCGCGTTCGAGGCCCATTGCTGCGGCGAACGCGAGGCCGAATGCCGGGTGCGGATCCTGTCCGAGGCCGTTGGCCATCTTGGACAGATTCATCGGAACGCCGCCCTCGGCTACACCGACGAGGTTGACCTCGGGTGCGTAGCTCGGGGCCAGTGCGGCCGCCCACGCGGTGGCCATGCCGCCGCCGGAGTAACCGGCAATACCGACTGGGCTGGCGCCACTACGCAATTCGGAGATTTTCTGAACGGCGCGGATACCGTCGAGCGTGATCTGTCCGCCCAGGCGCGCGGCGCCGTAGGCGCTGTTGGGTCCGAGATGGTCAGGAAGGGCAATGGTCCATCCACGTTGAAGCGCGACGTTGAGGATGGGCGCTTCACGGATGACGATGTTGGGATCCGATGCGTAAAGCGCGCGAGATGGCGCACATCCCGTTCCGAGTGCGTTGACGATGTGCTGATAGGAGAGCAACGGGCCGTCTTGCGCTTGATTCGGCGGGACCAGGATCGTGCTGACCGCGGCGATCGGCTTGTTCTCGGAGTTCGTGGACCGATAACTGACCTGCCAGATCGCGACGCCGGGAAAGGTCATCAGGTCAGGGGCCCGGCGCACAGAGATCGGCGTGCCGGCGGTCCCCTCGGCCGCTGCTTGCGAATAGAACGGGTCCGGGTCCGGCGCCGGATATGCGGGATCTGCTTGTGCAGTCCACCCGGAGAGAAGTGCGGCAGTCAGTGCAGCAGCAGTCAGCATCGATCCGGTAAACACGCGTCTGGTTCGCAGTTTCAACGTTTTCCCCTCGTCCGGACCCACCCGGGGTCCATCACCCTGTGTGTTTCACTCATACCCATGTCGAACCTGGTTCAGACACCCCACTGAGCGATAACTTCCCGCAATCGTACAGCTATGGTTGCCGCCGGACCCGGTTCGATCATCTGGTTGTGTTCACAGTCGACTTCGGTGACTCGGATGTCGCCTTGTACAAACCTTCGCCATTCGGCCACGTCGTGTCCGTTCTCCGTAGATCTTCCGGCTACGAAGAACTCGATGGCCCCAAGATGGACAGGCGGTTGGTGCCGATTCGTCAATTCGACGGAGTGGGAGTAACCGCGACTGATCCGCGCTAGATGCTCCGCTTCGATTCCGATTCCGGCGCCCAGGGTCTGCTCCAGCAATTCCGCCGCTTCTTCGAAGGTTTCGACGGTCTCGGATCCCGCCGGCATCGCGAGCCCGGCCAGTAGTTCGGAGACCGAGAGTTCCGCGGGCTGATCGGAATCCGACGACGGATAGCTGTCGAGGATCGACAAAGTCACGTCACGTCCGCTCCGAGTGAGACTGTGCGCCACGGCGTGTGCGATGACGCCGCCGAGCGACCAGCCGGCCAGATGGATCGGGCCGGTCGATGCCACGGCTGCAATGCGATTCGCGTAGTCGTCGGCGAGTTCGGTCAGCGAGTCGAAGCTGGGTCCTCCGCTCAGGGACGGTAGCTGAAGACCGTATACGGGTTGATCCAGCTCGAGGTGCTTGACGAATTCTGCATAACCCCAGGACAATCCGATACCCGGATGGACGAAGAACAGTGGTGCTCGATCGGATCCGGCGCGCAGCGTGATCATCGGGGCGAGCAGATCCGAAGAATCGTCCGGCGAGTGTGCGTCCATTCCGTCGGCCGCACGGGCGACACCGGCCGGTGTCGGATCCAGGAAAAGCGACTGCAACGGCACTCGCATCCCGAGGCGCTTCTCGAGTTCGATGGTTATTCGAGTGGCGACGATCGACGTTCCTCCCAGTTCGAAGAAGTCGTCGTCGACACCGATGTGCTCGTGACCGAGCACTGCCTCGAAGATGTCGACGACCGTTCGTTCGGTGTCATTGGTCGGCGGCGCGTACGGGACTGTACGACGCTCGAAGCTCGGCGTCGGCAGTGCTTTACGGTCCAGCTTGCCGACCGGTGTCACCGGAATTCGGTCGACGACGACAATCGCGCCGGGAACCATGTGCGCAGGCAGGCGAGAAGACAGGTGGCGGCGAAGCTCCCAGTCGTCGACGGTCTGTCCTTCCACAGGCTGGATGTAGGAGGCGATCATCGTCTCCCCCGACGGTGCTTCGTGCCCAAGTGTTGCGGCGAAGTAGACGGATGGGTGTGCCATCAGGACTGAGTCGATTTCGCCCAGCTCGATGCGGAATCCGCGGACCTTGATCTGGAAGTCGCTGCGGCCGAGGTATTCGAGTGTGCTGTCGGAGCGCCAGCGCACCAGGTCGCCTGTGCGGTACATCCGCTGGCCTGGTTCGCCGAACGGATCGGCGACAAATCGGTCGGCGGTGAGGTCGGGACGATTGTGGTACCCGCGGGCGAGTCCGGGGCCGGTCACGTACAGCTCCCCGATGACTCCCACTGGCACGGGCTTGAGGTGCCCGTCGAGGACCAGGCCGGCAAAGCCGATGGCCGGTCGGCCGATGTTGATGTCCTTGCCCGGCCGCATGGGTTCACTGACGCTGGCCTGGATGGTGGATTCGGTAGGTCCGTATCCGTTGAACATGCGGCGGTCTCGGCCCCAGATGTCCACGAGTTCGGGTGGGCAGGCTTCGCCACCGACTGCGAGCACGCGGAGTTCTGGCAGCGCGGAGCTTTCGATAGAGCTGAGCGCGGTCGGCGTGATGAACGCGTGTGAGACGTGTTCGTCGGCAAAGATTTCGGCCAGTTCGGATCCGCCGAAGACCGTGGGTGGGATGACGACCAGGCAGGCTCCGCTGCCGAACGCCATCATGAGTTCGAAGACCGAGGCGTCGAAGCTCGGTGATGCCAAGTGAGAGATACGCGAATAGGGCTGGACGTTGAATCTCTGATGTTCCTCCGCGTTGAGGTTGGACAAACCGAGGTGGGTGACGATGACGCCCTTCGGCTTCCCGGTTGAACCCGAGGTGTAGATCAGGTACGCGGGATGCCCGTGATGCAAGGGGATCGTGCGGTCGAGGTCGGTGATCGCGGCGGCGCTCTGGCCGTCGATCTCGTCGACGGTCTGCGCTTCATCGAGGACCATCCACTCGACCGTGTCGGGAAGTTGACTGCGGTGAGCGTCGTCGGTGATGCCGAGTACGGCCCGCGAATCGTCGAGCATGTGGTTGATGCGATCGTCTGGATAGTTCGGGTCGACCGGCAAGAATGCTGCTCCGGTTTTCGTAACCGCCCAGATGGCGACGATCTCCGCCGTGGACCGCGGCAGACCCAGCGCCACAAAATCTTCGGGTCCGACACCGCGCCGGCACAACGCTCGAGCCAGCTTCGTCGATTCCTCGTCGAGCTCGCGGTAGGTCATCGACCCCTCGCGACTCGTGAGAGCTGGAGCATCCGGGTTCGAGGCGACTGCCTCGGCGAGGATCTCCGGCCACACCTGCACGCGAGTCGCTGCTGCACCGGATGCCGGCACCAGGGCTGCTGTTTCGTCGGCGGCGAGGATGCCGATGTCGGCGATACGTGTTGCGGGTTCGCGTCCGACAGTGTCGAGGATCAGACGCAGGCGGTCGGCAAAGCGCCGAATGGTGGCGGGTTCGAAGAGATCGGTTGCGAAGTCGAACGCAGCGGACATCCCGGCCGGGGCGCCGGACTCGTCGAACTTCTCGTCGACGATCAGTTCGAGATCTTCCTTCGCGTATTCGGTTTCCACGGTGAGGCCTTCGATATCGAGGCCGGGCAAGTGGAAATGCGCTGGCTCGTTGTTCTGAAGTTCGAGGGCGACCTGGAACAACGGTGAGTACGACGTGGATCGGGTCGGATTGATGACGTCCACGAGCCGTTCGAATGGCAGATCCGAGTTCTGGAATGCGGCCAGATCGATTTCCCGGATGTGTTCCACCAGTTCGGCAAACGTGATGTCGGGGTCGACGCCTGTGCGCAGGACCAACGTGTTGACGAACATTCCGACGAGATGGTCGAGCGCTGCCTGACCGCGGCCGGCGATCGGTGTGCCGATGGTGACCTCTTCGGCGCCGGACAGCTTCGACATCAGCACGGCCAGTGCGCCGTGCAGAGCCATGAACATCGTCACTCCGTTTGCCCTGGTGAGGTCAGCGAGGGCGCGGTGGGTGTTGGCGTCGATGTCGAAGGTGAATCGGTCGCCGTGGAAGGTCTGTTGCACGGGCCGCGGGTGGTCGGTGGGCAGTGCGATGACGTCGTCGAGGCCGGCGAGTTGCTCACTCCAGTAGCGCAATTGGCGACTGATGACGGATTCCGGATCGTCTTCCGATCCGAGGACGCGGTGCTGCCACAACGTGAAGTCCGCGTACTGCACTTCGAGTGGCGCCCAAGTGGGTTCGGTTCCTGCCGTGCGCGCCAGGTAGGCCGTCATCACGTCGCGTGCGAGCGGCGCCATCGACGAACCGTCGGCGCAGATGTGATGGACCACGACAAACAGAATGTGAACGGGTTCGTCGGTGTCGAGGCGGAAGAGCGCGACGCGCAGCGGCAGGTCCACCGACACGTCGAAACCGGTCGTGGCGAGTCGTTGCATGCGCTCTGCGAGTTCGTGCTCTCCCAACGTCATTTCACGGACCGGCGGTACGGCCTCGTCGGCGGTGAGCACTTTCTGAATCGGATCGCCGCCGACGGCGGGGAACACCGTCCGCAGGGTTTCGTGCCGCTCGACGACGTCGGCGATCGCCTGTTGCATGGCGGTGACGTCGAGGTCACCGGTGAGGCGAACAGCTAGTGGGATGTTGTACGCGGCTGAGCGTGTGTCGAACTGGTTCAGGAACCACATGCGCTTCTGCGCCAACGAGAGCGGGACGTTACCGTCGCGCTCCATGGGAGTGAGCGGCACAGTGCCGACGGCAGTGACAGCGTCGGAAAGCCGTTCGGCGAGCTGAGCTGTCGTCGGTGCCTCGAAGAGCACGCGCACCCCGACGTCGATGTTCAGTGCGGAGTTGAGCCGCGAGACCACGCGAGTGGCGATCAGCGAGTTGCCGCCGAGTTCGAAGAAGTTGTCGTCGACGCCTACCTGCTCGACGCCGAGTACATCGATGAAGGCGTCGGCGATCCGACGCTCGAGGCTGGTGCCGGGAGCCCGGAATTCCACGCCGGTTCCGGTGAACTCCGGGGTCGGCAACGCTTTTCGATCGAGCTTGCCGACCGCGGTGCGCGGTAGCTCGTCGACGATCATGATGCTGGCCGGAACCATGTGCGAGGGAACACGTCCGGCTAGGTGCGCGGTGATCTCTGCGCCGGTCAGCGTCGACCCTTCCTCGACGGTGAGGTAAGACGCGAGAACGGTTGCGCCGGCCGGTCCATCGACGCCGAGTGTCACGCAGTTCGTGACACTTGCCATTGCAGTGATCTGGGCGTCCACCTCACCGAGTTCGATACGGAATCCGCGAATCTTGACCTGGAAGTCGCTGCGGCCTACGTACTCGATGGTGTGATCGCTTCGCCAGGAGGCGATGTCACCGGTGCGGTACATCCGGTCGCCTGGCTTGCCGAAGGGGTCGGCGACAAATCGCTCGCTGGTCAAGCCGGGACGCCGGTGGTATCCGCGAGCCAGGCCGATGCCGGCGATGTACAGCTCGCCGGGAGCTCCGACGGGCACCGGTTGCAGGCGCGAATCGAGGATCATCTCGTGCACACCGCGGATCGGGCCACCGATCGTGATGGGTGCACCCACTGTCATGGGTTCGCTGATGTCTGCCATGACGGTTGTCTCGGTGGGGCCGTAGGCGTTGACGAATTCCCGCCCGGGTGCCCACAGACCGACGAGGTGCGGTGGCAGGGCCTCTCCCCCGACGACGACGTGCCGGAATTCGTCCAGGCCGGCCGGATCGACGGTGGCGAGTGCCGCCGTGGTGACGAACGCGTGAGTGACGTGTTCGCGGCGGATCAGACTTGCCAGTTCGGCGCCGCCGTAGATGTCGGTCGGGACGATCACCATGGTTGCTCCGACACCGAATGCCTGCAGGTACTCGAAGATGGCTCCGTCGAAGCTGGGGGTGGCGAAGTGCAGGGTCCGAGAGTGGTGATCGGCGTGGAATCGACGTTGCTGATCGAGTGCGAAGCTGTCGAGTCCGGTGTGGGTGACGACAACTCCCTTGGGTCGGCCGGTGGATCCCGAGGTGTAGACCACGTAGGCGGCGTTGTCCATGACCACCGGTGCAAGCCGTTCGTCCTGGGCGATCGGCAGCGTGCAGCTTGTGGCGACGTCGTCGTCGAATGCTTCCTCTCCGAGCACCAACCAGGACACGATGGGTGGCAATGTGTCGATGGCGTCGACGACGGTCAACCCGAACAACACCTCGGAGTCGCTGAGCATGTGTTCGATTCGGTCGGCCGGATAGGTGGGGTCGACGGGGACGAACGCTGCGCCGGTCTTGGCCACTGCCCACACCGCGAGTACTGATTCGACGGATCTTTCGATGCCGATGGCGACCGACGTCTCGGGCCCGGCGCCGCGGCGGATCATGGCTCTGGCCAACTGGTTCGAGCGTCGGTCCAGTTCGATGTAGGTCATGGAACGGCTGCCGGCCGAGAGCGCGATGCGGTCGGGATATGTGGCGGAGACGTCGGCGAGTATTTCCGGGAGCGTACGAGCGGAGCGACCCGGGGATCCGAAGACCGGCGCAAGATCACGGCTCTCGAACTCCGTGAGAACCTGCAGGCGGGCCAGCGGCTGATCCGGTGCCGACGCCAGCTGCTCGAGGACGATGCCCACGCGCTCGGTGATCTTCGCGACTTCGCGGGCGGAGAAGTGCGTCGGCAAGTATTCCATCTTCAGGTTCAGCGTGTCACTTTCCGACGCGACAACGGCAATCGGATAGTGCGCCGAGTCGCGTCCGTCGATGCCGAGGACGTGCATTCCCGCGATGTCGGTTTCGGCGGTCAGGGCTGCCTCGTCGACGGGATACGACTCGAATACCGTCAGGGTGTCGAATGAACCGGCGGCGCCCACTGCTCCCGCGATGTCCGACAGTCCGATGTGGTGGTGGTCGAGTAGTGACGCTTGCTCGGATTGGACGCGAATGGCCAGTTCCGCGAGGGTTTCTCGGGCGTCGAGGCGGATTCGCACGGGCACTGTGTTGATGAACAAGCCGACAATCGATTCCACACCGGACACCTGTGGTGGGCGTCCGGAAACGGTTCCACCGAAGACGACGTCGTCGCGGCCGAGGAGTTCGGCGAGCACGATTCCCCAGGCCACTTGGACCAGGGTTGCCATGGTCAATCCGCGGCTTCGCGCGAACGCCCGAAGGGTCTCGGCTCGTGCGGTCGGCAGCGAGTACGAGTGAATGTCACTGGCAACGGTTTCGGCGGCGGCGGCGCTCGCTTGCGAGAGTTGGGTGGATGAGTCCACTCCTCGTAGCGCTTCCTGCCAGGCTCGCAGAGAAGAGTCGGGGTGCTGCTTCGAGATCCAGGTGAGGTAGTCGCGATACGACTGAACTCTGGGCAGAATCTCGGGGTCGCCGTCGGTTGCGTAGAGAGTGAGCAGGTCTCGAAGTAACAGAGGGGTTGACCAGCCGTCGAGCAGGATGTGGTGGTTCGTCACGACGAAGCGTGCTGTGTCCGGTCCGAATCGTACGAGCATGAACCGGATCAGGGGTGCTGTTTCCATGTCGAAACGCTGAGCGCGATCACGCTCGAGCAGCTGAGCGAACGCGACTTCACTGTCCTCGGTCCCGGACAGGTCGATCTCGGCCCAGCCGATCTCGACACCGGAACGGATTACCTGCAGCGCCCGCCCTCCCGGCGCGGAGACAAATCCCGCGCGCAAGCTCGGATGACGATCAACCAAGGCCTGCGCGGCGCGACGCAGGCGCGGTGCCTCCACTCGACCCCCGAGCTCGAGGGTCAGTTGCACCATGTATGGATCGATTTCCGTTTCGTCGAACTGGGCGTGGAAGAGCATGCCCGACTGCAGCGGTGACAGTGACCAGATATCGGTCAGGTCGGGGAACCTACGCTCGAGCTGTTCGATGCTTTGCTGATCCGCGGTGACGAGATCGAGATCGGTGGGCGTGAGCTCGCGCTCGGAGTGTTCGTCCACGTATTCACTCAACGAGCCGAGTGCTCGGGACCAGAGTTCCGCCAGTTCCGTGACTTCGTCCTCGCTGAGGATGCCACGGGGGAAGGACCACGTAGCGCGCAGAATCGGTCCGTGCGCGGTGTCGGTGGTGACGGCATTGATGTCGAGCACCGACGCGGCGGCAAGATCTCCGCTGTGCGCTTCGTCGAGCGTCACTTCCGAGATCGGCAGCCACGGCACCTCGCCGTGCTCGGGGTCCGAGCCGGCAAAACGTCCGAGGTAGTTGAACGAGATCTCAGGTGTGGGCAACTCCTGTAGTTCTTCGTTCCGGTCGAGGTACTTGAGCATCCCGAACCCGATGCCGTTGTCCGGCAGACCGAGCAGCGTTTCCTTGACGACTTTCACAGCGGAGGCCGCGGTTGATCCCCCGGACAGTGCATCGACGACATTGAGTCCGGTGAGATCGATCCGGACGGGGAACAAGGTGGTGAACCAACCGACTGTGCGCGAGAGGTCTGCGCCAGGCGCTGCGTTCTCCTCGCGCCCGTGTCCCTCGAGATTGACGAGCACTTCCCCGCTGCGCTGTCCGCGCGATCGACGCCAGGCGGTGACGGCAATCGCGAGAGCAGCAAGCAGCCCGTCGTTCACCGAGCCTCCGAAATGTCGTGGCACCGCCGAGATGATGTTCTTGGTCACCGAGGTCGGTACGTCGACGCTGACGCGGTCGACGGTGGCTCCGACGTCGACCGCGGGGTCCAGCCCGCGCGTTCCGAGCATTGGTTCGTCGGTCCGCATCCTCGACCACAGGTCGATCTCGTCGCGTCGATCTGCGGCGGTCTCGGCGAGCGCTGTCGCCCAGCGACGTATCGACGTTCCGCCGGGCGGAAGAATCGGTGTTTCGCCGTCGAACGCCGACGCATATGCCGTGACCAGGCCGGGGATCAGCATTCGCCAGGACACACCGTCGACCGCGAGGTGATGAAGTACCAGGAGCAACCGTCCCGCCTCAGGCCGGTTGCCGTTCGCGCTGACCGGATCCAACCAGACTGCGCTGATCATCTTGCCGTGCTCGGGATCGAGTCGGCTGGATGCGTCCTGCATCGCGGCTTCTGCCGCGCGCAGGAATTCTTCGCCGCCGGTGGACACGATGGGGGTTCGGTGCAAGATGTCGGAGGCTGCGACGGTGCCGGGTTCGCTGATCTCGAGTTGGTGAGTCGCGGCCTCCAGACGTGCCCGCAGTACGTCGTGGCGGTCGAGGATCGTTTGTAGTGCGCGCTCCAGCGCGGGGCCGGACACATCCGCGGGCAGTGCGATCAGCGCACTCTGGCTGTAACTGCGGATCGCGCTCAGGTCACCGCGACTACGTTCGACGAGCCACTCCATGATCGGTGTGAGCGGTAGCGGGCCGGCTCCCCCGCCGGGTAGCTCGGTGAGAACCGTTGCCGTTTCCGATGATTCGATGAGGAGGACCTTGGTGAGGCCGGCCACGGTCTTCGCTTCGAAGACGTCCCGCGGAGTGAAGATGAGGCCTGCGGACTTCGCCCGTGAGACGAGTTGGATCGACATGATCGAATCGCCGCCGAGGCCGAAGAAGGAATCGTCCACTCCGATACCGCCCCGCCCCAGAACCTCTCCGAAGAGGTCCGCGAGGACCGCTTCGGTGGCGGTGGCTGGTGCCCGCGTCGCCTCGGTTGTTCCCGTCACGGTGAAGTCCGGAGCCGGGAGGCTGCGTCGGTCGAGCTTTCCGTTGACCGTCAGTGGAAGCGACTCGAGGACGACGATCGCGGTGGGCACCATGTACTCCGCGAGTTCGGCGGCGACGAAGTCGGTCACCGTCGCTGAATCGACGGTACTGCCTGTTTCGGCGACCACGTACCCGACGATCCGCGGTGACGCTCCCTCTGTGCGAACAAGTGCTACCGAGGCAGCGACGCCGGGGCAGCGGAGCATTGCGGCTTCGATCTCTCCGAGTTCGATGCGGAAACCACGCACCTTCACCTGGAAATCACTGCGGCCCACGTACTCCAACTGCCCCGCGTCGTTCCACCTCGCCAGGTCCCCGCTCCGATACATTCGATCCCCCGAACTACCGAATGGATCGGGAAGGAACCGCACCGAAGTCAATGCGGGTTTCCCGAGGTATCCCCGAGTCACCTGGTCACCGGCGACGTACATTTCGCCGACAACACCTGGTGGCACCAAGTTCAGTCGCCGATCGAGTACGTAGACGGACAATCCTGGTACTGCTCGCCCGATGATGCTCGCCGACGCGTGCTCGCTGTCGTTGCGGTCGAGCGCGATTCGACTGACGTGCACTGTCGTCTCGGTGATCCCGTACATGTTGACCAGCGTCGGCGCCGTGTCGGCCCGCCGGTCGTACCACTTGCGCAATTGCCCGAGATCGAGCGCTTCTCCACCGAAGACGACGTAGCGCAGTGCAAGGTCGGGACCGGTGCCGTTCGGTGAGTACGCACGGTCGGCTTCGGCGAGTTGGTAGAAGGCGGTGGGTGTTTGGTTCAGCACCGTCACTCGCTCACGGCGGAGCAGTTCGTGGAACATGTCCGGCGATCTGGTCGTGTAGTAGTCGACGACGACCAACCGGCCACCGTGCAGCAGCGGCCCCCACAGCTCCCAGACGGAGAAGTCGAATGCGTACGAGTGGAACATCGTCCACACGTCCGTGTTGTCGAACCCGAATGTCGGGGAGGTGTTGTCCATCAGAGTCAGAACGTTTCGGTGGCTGACCTGGACACCTTTGGGGCGCCCTGTGGATCCGGAGGTGTAGATGATGTACGCGATCGCGTCGGGCAGAAGTGGTGTCGTCCGGTCCGCGTCGGTGATGCGATGTGGCGCGGAGTGATCGAGGCGTACCGCGATCTCCGGCGATCCGAGTTCGACGATGTCGATGCCGGATTCGATGATCTCCGAAGGTAGGTCGCTTCGGAAGTCTCCGGTCGTGACCAGGCATACCGGCCGCGCGTCGTCGAAGAGGAATCGCATGCGCTCGGCCGGGTAGGTGATGTCGACCGGCAGATATGCCGCCCCGGTTTTGATGACGGCGACGAGGGCGAGCACGAGATCGGTGGTTCTGGGCATCGCAACGGCAACCACGGATTCCGGACCGATACCGCGGCCGATCAGGAGCCGCGCCAGGCGGTTCGCGCGCCCGTCCAGTTCGGCGTACGTCATGGCGCCGTCGCTGTCGTTGACCGCGGTCGACGACGGATTTGCTGCAACAGCTTCGAAGAATCGGTCCGCGATGTTGTCGGCCGGAGCCGGTTCGGCGTGAGTGTTCCACTCGGTCAGCATCTGTCGACGCTCGCCGGCGCCCACGACGTCGATGTCACCGGTAGGAGTCGACGGCTCTCGGGAGACCGCCTCGAGGAGGGTGAGCAGCCTGCGTGAGAACGATTCGATCAATTTACCGTCGAACAGGTCTGTGGCGTAGATGAATTCGGCGTCGATTCCATCCGTTCCGCCATCCGCGTCGTAACGCTCGGTGACCGAGAGTTGCAGATCGAACTTGGCGACGGGTAGGTCGAACTCGACTCCCGAGACCGACAGCCCTGGCAGTTCGAGTTGCGGTAGCGCGTTGTTACGGAACTCGATGAGGATCTGGAACAACGGAGTGTGCGACGTCGAGCGTTCCGGGGCGAGTGCGTCGACCAACCTTTCGAAGGGCAAGTCGGTGTGTTGGAACGCGCCGAGGTCGCCTTCGCGAACCTGGGCGAGTACGTCCTCGAACGACGCGTCGGGCGTGATCTGTGTCCGCAGCACAAGAGTGTTGACGAACATTCCGACCAGGTGATCGAGTTCGGCCTCTCCGCGTCCGGCGACAGGTGTACCGATGGCGATGTCCTCGGTACCCGCCAGGCGTGCCGCAAGTACCGCCAGTGCTGCGTGCACGACCATGAACATGGTGCTGCCGTGCTCGCGGGCCAGATCGGTCAGCGCCCGATGGGTCTGCGGCGATACCGCGAACCGGTGAACAGAGCCGACCATGGACGGCTTTGCCGGACGTGGGAACGACGTCGGCAGGGCGATCGGCTCGCCCAGTCCCGCGAGTCGGTCCTTCCAGTAATCGAGCTGACGGGTCAGAGCCGAGTCCGGATCTTCCTCGGAGCCGAGCACTTCGTGCTGCCACACAGCGAAGTCGCCGTACTGCACGGCCAGTTCCGACCAGCTCGGCGCACTGCCGGCGCTGCGGGCCGCATATGCCGCTGCCACGTCCGCTGCCAGGGGGTTCATCGAGAACCCGTCGGCGACGATGTGGTGGACGACGATCACGAGTACGTGCCTGCGCTCGTCCCCGTCGACGCGCAGGACCGCGCAGCGGATCGGAACTTCGGCCGAGGCGTCGAAGCCTGCCGAGGCCAGCTCGAGGATTCGATCGGACACTCTGGCAGCAGTGACGATTTCCGGCTCCAGGATCGGCATGACCTCGTCGCTGGACATCACCTGCTGCACCGGCTGTCCGTCGATCGAGGGGAACTTCGTCCGCAAGCTCTCGTGGCGACCCAATACGTCCGCTACCGCGGCCTGCAATGCGGCGAAGTCCAGATCGCCGTCGAGGCGCACTGCCAGGGGAACGTTGTAGGCCGGCGAGGTCACGTCGAACTGGTTGAGGAACCACATCCGCTTCTGTGCCAATGACACGGGCAGTGGATCCGGGCGAGATCGCCGAGTCAACGGTGGTCTGGGGTTCTCGCCGCGGCCGACACTCTCCGCCAGACGTGACAGCTGCCGAACTGTCGGAGACTCGAACAATCCTCGAACGCCGATGTCGGTGCCGAGAAGTGCGTTGACGCGGGCGATGACGCGGGTCGCGGTCAGTGAGTTTCCGCCGATGTCGAAGAAGTGAGTGTCGATACCGATCGGGGACACTCCGAGCACGTCCTCGAAAACGCCCACCACCAGCCGTTCGAGCTCGGTCGCCGGTGCAGCGAGTGTTTCGGGATCGGTGTCGAAGCGAGGCGCCGGAAGAGCAGCCCGATCGACCTTGCCGACGCCGGTCAGTGGTAGCTCGTCGAGCACGACGACGCTCGCTGGCACCATGTGTGCCGGCAGTAGCTCCCGTGCCGCCGCCCGGATGTCCTCGGCGCTCACCGGGCGTTCGTCGTCGCAGACGACATATGCCGCCAAGGCCTGCTCGTCGGAGGGTCCGCGCACCGCCAATGTGACCGCGTACTCCACACCGGGCAGCTGACCCAACGCCGTGTCGACCTCGCCGAGTTCGATACGGAACCCGCGGATCTTGACCTGGAAGTCGCTGCGTCCGAGGTACTCGATGGTGCGGTCACTGCGCCAGCGCACCACGTCTCCGGTGCGGTACATCCGCTCCCCCGGCTCGCCGTACGGGTTGGCGACAAATCGTTCGCTCGTCAGCGGTGAACGCCCGTGATAGCCGCGCGCGAGTCCAACTCCGGCGACATACAGTTCGCCCGGAACTCCGACGGACACCGGTTGAAGTCTGCGATCGAGGACGACCTCGCTGAAGCCGCGGTTCGGCGGCCCGAGATAGACCTTCTCACCGGCTGGGATGGGGTCACTGAGGTTGCAGGAGATGGTGGTTTCGGTGGGTCCGTAGACGTTGACGAACGATCTTCCCGGCGCCCAGGTGCGCACCAGGTCCGCCGAGGGCGCCTCGCCACCGACCGTGATGGTGGTCAGTTCGTCGAGTCCCTCGGGATCCACCGACGTCAGCGCTGCGGGCGTGATGAACGCGTGCGTGACATGTCCCTCTCGGAGAACGTCGGCCAGTTCGGCCCCTCCGTAGACGGTGGTGGGAGCTACGACCAGTTCGCCGCCGACGGCGAAGGCGAGCAGATACTCGAGAACGGAGGCGTCGAAACTCGGCGAGGCGAAATGCAGTGCGCGTGAATTCTCCGTGAGACCGTAGCGATGACGCTGTTCGTCGGCGAAGTTCTCGAGACCGGTGTGCGTGACGACGACACCCTTGGGCCGGCCGGTCGAGCCCGATGTGTAGATGAGGTAGGCAGTGTTCTCCAGCCGCGGGGTTCCCCGGCGCTCGTCTTCGCGTAGCGGTGACGTGGACACTCCGGAGAGCCGAGTGGCGTTCTCCGGGTCGTCGAGTTCGAGCCACTTCGTTGCGCCACCGCCGGCCGGTGCGTGTGCAGCCGTGGTCATTCCGAGCGATGATGCCGAGTCCTCGAGCATGAACGAGATCCGGTCACTCGGGTAGCGAGGATCGATCGGCACGAAGGCGGCGCCGGTCTTGGTGATCGCCCAGACCGCTGCGACGGATTCGAAGGACCGTTCCACACAGATCGCCACCCGTGAGTCCGGGCCCGCGCCTTCCGAGATGAGCACGCGCGCCCACTGATTCGACGCCTCGTCCAGCTCTCGATAGGTCATCTTTCTGTCACCACAGGACAGTGCGACCCGTTCGGGGAATCTGCTCGCGGTGTCCGAAAAGATGCGATCGAGTGTCCTTACCGAGCGGCCTTGCCGGCCGCGCGCGGGAACCAATTGCTGCACTTGCGAATCCGGCATCAAACGCAGTTTCGCCAGCGGAAGATCCGGTTGTGCGGTGATCAGTTCGAGGGTGCGGAGCAGCCGGTCCGCGATCGCGTCGATGTCGTGATCGCCCAGGACTCCCGGGAAATACTCGAATTTGAGCCGCAGTCGCCCGTCTGCCGCAGAGGCAACGATCGCGAGTGGATAGTGCGCGGCATCCTCGGCGTCGTGGACGTCGAGAACGTGCATTCCGGCGATGTCGGTGCCCGAGGAGAGTCCACCGCGGTCAACGGGATACGACTCGAACACAGTCAGCGTGTCGAACGATGCAGCGGCCCCCACTGCCGAAGTGATGTGCGAAAGCCCCACATGATGGTGATCGGACAACCGCGCCTGTTCCGCTTGGACACGAACGCACAGCGCTGCCAGTGACTCTCGCGGGTCAAGGCGAACTCGGACGGGGACAGTGTTGATGAACAAACCCACCATCGACTCGACGCCGGACACCTGGGGTGGTCGGCCGGAGACGGTTCCACCGAAGACGACGTCGTCGCGGCCGAGGAGTTCGGCGAGCACGATTCCCCAAGCCACCTGGATCAAGGAGGCTGTCGTCAGGCCACGGGAGCGGACGAATCCACGCAGAAGTTCCGTCTCACGTTCTCCGAGGGCTGTGGTGGTCGAGCGTGAGGTCGCGCCGTCCTCGTCGACGGCGTGAGTTCCGGTCAGCAGCGTCGGGTCGTCGAGTCCGCGGAGTGCTTCGCCCCAGGCTTCGATCGACTCGCTGTCGTCGCGAGTGCTGATCCAGCTCAGATAGTCCCGGTAGGGGTGCACGCGTGGGATGGCACTGTGATCACTGTCGGTGGCGTAGAGCGTCAGTAGGTCACGGACCAGCAGCGGCATCGACCATCCGTCGAGGAGGATGTGGTGGTTGGTCAGGATCAACCGATACGCGTCGTCTCCGGTTCGCAGAAGCAGGAACCGCAGCAGGGGCGGCGTGGCCATGTCGAAGCCTCGCACCCGATCCGCATGGAGGAGCTCGCGTATCTCGGTTGCCTGTTCGGTGGGGGCCAACGGAGAGATGTCGATCTCGGTCCACGGCACGTCCACGTCGGCGCTGATCACCTGCACCGATCGCCCACCGGTGTCGGTCGTGAACGCCGCGCGCAGGTTCTCATGACGGTCGAGCAACGCCTGTGCGGCGCGGTGCAACCTGGACGCGTCGACGCCGTCGAGTTCGAGTGCGAGTTGGACGGTGTACGCGTCGACTGTGTGTTCGGCGTAGCGGGCGTGGAAGAGCAGTCCGGATTGCAGCGGTGAAAGGGACCAGACGTCGGTCAGTGTCGGGAACTCGCGCTCGAGGTGGTCGATGGACTCCTGGTCCAGTTCGATCAGGTCGATGTCCGACGGTGTGAGTCCCCCGCGTTCGCTGTGTTCGGCGTAGGTGGCCAGAGCGCGCAACGACTGCACCCAGAGTTCGGCGATGGCGCGAGCATCGCGCTCTGCCAGCACGCCGGTGGGATAGGCGATAGTGGCACCGATGTGCGGTGCACCCGAGATTTCGGTGGTGACGACATTGACGTCCAGGACCGAACCCACGGGCATCTCGGACCGAGCTGCCGCTTCCAGATCGACGTCACGGGCCAGTGCCCAATCCCCCAGCAACTCTCCTGCTTCGGTGCCGGAGAAACGACCGAGATAGTTGAAGGAGATCTGCGGTTGGCGGAGATCTTCCAGTTCCGCTCGGCCCACCTCGTCGAGATAACGCAGAACTCCGTACCCGATGCCACTGTCCGGAACTCCCAACAGTTCTTCCTTGACCCGCTTGAGAACCACCGCTGCCTCGGGGCCGCTGCTCATCACGTTCGCGATGTCGATGTCGGCGAGGTCGATTCGCATCGGGAAGACACTGGTGAACCAGCCGACGGTGTGCAGGACGTCCGCACCGGGCACCACGTGAGCCTCGCGTCCGTGACCTTCCATCGAGACGAGCACGTTGTCGGTTCGTATGCCCTGTGCCTGCCTCCACTGCGTCAGTGCCAGCGCGAGAGCAGCAACGAGACCGTCGTTGACGGATCCACCGAAGAGCGCGGGAAGCGTGGTCAGGACTGTGTCGGACAGTTCGACGGGCACGTCGGCGACAACTCGGCCGACCGAATCGAACGTGTCGAGCCGCGGGTCCAGCGGCCGGGTTCCGATCAGGGGGTCGTCACCTTCGAGGATCGAACGCCACCGGGGCAATTCGACTCTTCGATCGGGCGCGATGTCACGGAGCGCATGCGACCAACGACGAACCGACGTGCCCGAATACGACGGCTCCGGCTCCTCGCCGGCGTCGATCCGGTGGAAAGCGGACGCAAGTTCCGGTACGAGCACGCGCCAGGACACGCCGTCCACCGCGAGGTGGTGGATCACCAGGAGCAACCGGCCGGTGTTGCGTACGCCGGACAACCAGACGACCCGCACCATCTCGCCCCGGACGGGGTCGAGTTCTCGACGTGCATCACCCAGGGCGGCGACGATCGCCGCGTCGAACACGGCGGTGCCCGGCTCGGCCTCGACCTCGACTACCCGGCAGATGTCCTCGGCTGCAACAGATCCCGGATCGCCGACTATGAGCCCGCGCTCGCCGTCGAGTTCGAGGCGCGCGCGAAGGATGTCGTGACGATCGAGAACGACTTGAAGCGCTGCGGTCAACTGCTCCACACTGCGAAGCCCGTGCGGCGCATTGAGAAGGGTCGCTTGGGAGAACGAATCGAGCCCCTGGAGATCGGAGCCGAGCCGGTCGAGCCACCACTGTGCCACCGGCAACAACGGCACGTGGCCGACGCCGCCTCCGGGAAGTTCCTCGAGCACCTCGGGTTCGTCGTCCTTGGTCGATGCCAGCAAAACCGCAAGACCGGCGACCGATTTCACCTCGAAGACGTCACGCGGGGTGAACACGAGCCCGGCGTCGCGGGCACGGGCGACGAGCTGAATCGACATGATCGAATCGCCGCCCATCGAGAAGAACGAGTCGTCGACGCCCACCGATTCGACACCGAGGACATCGACGAACAAGGCGGCCAGCGTGCGCTCGGTATCGGACTCGGCAGCCCGCGAGCGTGCCTGGGTTGCTCGCAGGTCGGGAACCGGCAGGGCTCGGCGGTCGAGCTTTCCGTTGGCAGTCATCGGCAGTTCGTCGAGCACGACCACCGCCGCAGGAACCATGTACGGGGCCAGAGCCGAACCCGCGAACGCGATGACGGCCTCGGGATCCACAGTCTGAGCATCGTTGGCGGGCACGACGTATCCGACGATTCGCGCGGCGCCTCCGTCACGTTCGAGCGTGGTCACCACGGAATGCGCGACCCCGGGATAGCGAGCCAGAACTGCTTCGATCTCGCCGAGTTCGATGCGGAACCCACGAATCTTGACCTGGAAATCACCTCGGCCCTGGTACTCGAGTTCGCCGTTCTTGTTCCACCTGGCGAGGTCGCCGGTGCGGTACATCCGTGTGCCCGCACTGCCCGCGGGATTGGGCACGAAACGTTCGGCGGTGGTGCCGGCGCGGTTGCGGTAACCGCGGGCGAGTCCGTCGCCACTGACGTACAGCTCCCCCGTCACTCCGACCGGGACGCGGTGCAGGCGATTGTCGAGGACCCAGGCAGTGATGCCTGTCGACGGGCGGCCGATCGTCACTCGATCGGCCGGGGCCATCGGCTCGGTGATGCTGGCGACGACCGTCGATTCGGTCGGTCCGTAGGCATTGATCATGATCCGGTGATCACTGACCCAGGCGGCGACGAGATCGGGCGGGCAGACGTCGCCACCGGTTCCGATGCAGACCAGCTCGTTCAGTTCGCTCGGATCGACCGTGGCCAGAGCGGCCGGGGTGATGAAGGCGTGCGTGACGTGCTGATCGGCGATCAGGCTCGTCAGTTCGGTTCCGCCGATGATGCTCGGTGGAGCGATGACCATCGTGGCCCCGGCACCAACGGCCATCAGGAGTTCGAGAATCGAGGCGTCGAAGCTCGGTGAGCTGAAATGCAGCGTGCGCGACGTCGATTCCACCCCGAATCGACTACGTTCCTGTTCGGCGAGTGCCGAAAGTCCACGGTGAGTGACCATGACACCTTTGGGGACGCCGGTGGAACCGGAGGTGTAGATGACATAGGCGGGATTGTCCAGAGACACCGTCCCCGACAGTTCCGAGGCCTCCAGCCGCTGATCTCCGAACTGTGCGAGGGTTGCCAGTGTCTCGGCCTGATCGAGCAGAACTGCGTCTGCCTCGTCGGGGACGACACCCACATGCTCGGCGGTGGTGAGGACGACGCCCGCTCCCGAGTCGTTGATCATGTGATGTACGCGGTCGACGGGGTACGCCGGGTCGACGGGTACGAATGCGGCGCCGGTCCGAGCAACCGCCCAGATCGCGACCACGGATTCCAGCGAGCGTGGCAATGCCAGGGCGACAACGGATTCCGGACCTGCCCCGCGTCCGATCAACAGTCGTGCAAGCCGATTGGCGCGGCGGTCCAGATCGGAGTACGTCAGATGTCGGTCGCCGAAAATCAGTGCAGTTCTCTGCGGTTCGTCGACGTACTTCCGCTCGAGCAACGTCGAGAAGTGAACCTGGTCGGGAAGTTCCGGTGCAGACACGACGCTGATCGTGTCGGTGTCGACCACGAGATCGATGTCGCCGACCGGAGTGTGCGGTGATTCGGTCACCGCACCGAGGATCCGAACAAGATATCGAGCGAAGCCTTCGACCGTCGACTCGTCGAACAGGGCGCTCGCGTAGGTGAACCCGGCCTCGATTCCCGCCGGCCGGCCGTCGTCGTCGAATGTCTCGGCAAGCGTGAGTTGCAGATCGAAATTCGAAACGGCGGATTCGAGTTCGAGGACCTCGACCTCGAGGTCCGTCAGACGAACTGCTGGTCGACTGGTGTTCTTGAACTCCAGCATCACCTGGAACAACGGGGAATGCGAAGTCGACCGCTCCGGAGCCAGTGCATCGACGACGCGCTCGAAGGGGACGTCTGCGTGAGCGAAGGCGTCGAGGTCGGTGCTGCGAACTCTGGCCAACAGATCGGTGAACGAGGCTGCGGGGTCGACATCGGCGCGCAGGACCAACGTTCCGACGAACATACCGACCATCGGATCCAGGAGGGCATTTCCGCGTCCGGCGATCGGCGAGCCGATCGTGATGTCTTCCATGCCGGACAATCTGGCCACGAGCACCGCGTACGCGGCGTGTATCGCCATGAACATACTGCTTCGGTGTTCGATCGCGGTTTCGCTCAGACGACGATGGATGCCGGCATCGATGTCGAATCGAACGACGCCGCCCGAGAGATCCTGTACACGCGGCCTCGGACGATCTGCGGGGAGCGCGAGAAGCTCGGGCACACTTGCCAGCTGACGTGTCCAGTACTCGAGCTGGCCGGCGAGGGTGCTCTCCGCTTCGTCTATCCGTCCGAGAGCCCTTTCCTGCCAGATCGCGAAGTCCGCGTACTGGACCGGGAGAGGAGACCAGTCGGGTGCCTCACCTCGATGCCGTGCCGAGTACGCGCTCATCACGTCGAACGCCAACGGTGCCATCGAGAATCCGTCGGCGCAGATGTGATGGACGACCACAGCCAGGACGTGATCTTCTGCGTCGACCTCGATCAGTTCCGCCCTGATCGGTGGAGCCTGCGTCACGTCGAAGCCCCTCGAGGTGACGCGTTCGATCTCCCCGAGTACCGCTTCGGTGCTCGCGCCGACAATCGGTAGCGACCCCAACGCTTCACCGGGTTCCACGATTACCTGCGCCGGCACTCCCTCGATCATGGGAAACAGCGTGCGCAGCGATTCGTGGCGATCGAGCACATCGGTGATCGCGCCTTCCAAGGCCGCAACGTCCAACCGGCCTCTCAGCCTGATCGCTATGGCCACGTTGTACGCCGCGGAGGTGACGTCGAATTGATTGACGAACCACATGCGCTTCTGGGCCAGCGACAGCGGAATCGACTGCGGCCGCGGCAACGCCTCGAGCGGAAGAACGGCTGCTCCCCCTCGCGCCGTGGCGCACTCGACCGCCAACTGCGCAACGGTCGGCGCGTCGAACAACTCTCTGATCGACAGGTTCAACGAGAGTGAATCGTTCACGCGCGCCACGGCTCGGGCAGCGACGAGACTGTTTCCGCCGATCTCGAAGAAGTTGTCGTGAACACCGACTGCCCCGGATTCCAGAAGCTCCTCGAAGATCGCCGCCAACTGTGCTTCGAGCGGTGTTCTCGGCGCCAGATACGTCTGCGAACTGTCGAAGCTGGGCGCGGGCAGAGCTTTCCGATCGAGCTTGCCGGTCGAGCCGAGCGGAAACACGTCGAGGGCGATGACCACTGCGGGAACCATGTAGGCGGGAAGGAGACCTCTCAACTCGGCGCGCATGCCGTCCGTGTCGATCGAGGTGCCGGTCTCGGCGATGACGTAGCCGACCAAGCTGTCACCGACCACGTCGTCGTGATGGACGAGAGCAGCAGCTTGCGTGACACCGGGCAGCCTGAGCAACGCTGCTTCGACCTCGGCGAGCTCGATGCGCTGGCCGCGGATCTTGACCTGGAAATCGCGTCGACCGACGTAGTCGAGCAGCCCGTCGGCGCGCCACCGGACGACATCACCGGTTCGGTACATCCGGGTGCCAGCCGGGCCGTACGGATCGGCCACGAATCTGTCGGCGGTGAGATCGCTGCGCCCGAGGTATCCACGCGCCAGTTGCACTCCCGCCAGGTACAGCTCGCCGTGAACGCCGACCGGAACGGGATGCAGCCGCCCGTCGAGGACATAGAGCTGGGTGTTCCACACAGGAGCACCGATGGGAACGGTGACGGTCATGTCTGGGGTGAATTCGGCGGCGCTCACGTCGACGGCAGCCTCCGTGGGTCCGTACAGGTTGAACAATCCTGCAGAACTCAGACGGGTGAACGCCTCCGCGGTGGTGGGAGCGAGAGCTTCACCGCTGCAGAACACCTGACGCAGGCTTGCGCACTGCCCGGCAGTCGCGACCGCGACGAATTCCGCGAGCATCGACGGAACGAAGTGCGCCGTCGTGACGCCTTTTTCGGCCATCAACGCCGACAGGTACCCGGGATCACGGTGCCCCTCCGGTTCCGCGATCACCAACTGCGCACCAGTCTGCAGGGGCCAGAACAGTTCCCACACCGAGACGTCGAAGGTCACCGGAGTCTTGTGCAGCACCACGTCCGACGCGTGAAGTGGGTACGCGTCTTGCATCCACAGAAGGCGATTGACGATCGAACGGTGTGATACTGCAACGCCTTTCGGCCGACCGGTCGATCCGGACGTGAAGATCACGTATGCAGCATTGTCCGGGAGGAGGGGTCGGATCCGATCAGCGTCGGTGATCGGCACCGTCGTGGACACGGGACGATCGAGATCGACGTCGACGATCGGGACTCGCGCGGGAAGTGCGCCGTGGTCCTGGGGCCGGCTCAGCACACAGATCGGTGCGGCGATGTCGAAGACGTACGCGATACGTTCGGCCGGATGGTCGGGGTCCACCGGGACATACGCTGCGCCGGCACGGATCACGGCGTGGACCGCGACGAGTAGTTCGGGTGACCGGCGAATCGACACCGCGACGCGCATGTCCGGGCCGACACCGTGGGCGATGAGGGTTCTGGCAAGTTCACTGACCCTCGCGTCGAACTCCGCATACGTCAGTGTCCGCTCGCCGTAGATGAGCGCGGCCCCCTCGGGCGTCCGGGCTGCCTGCTCCGCCACCAGGTCGGAGAGGGTGGTGATCGGTACGGCGTGTTCGGTGGCATTCCAGCGCTCGAGGACCAGTTCCGCCTCGCCCACAGCTGTGAGATCGACGTCGCCGACGATTGATTCGGGGTCGGCCGCTACCGCGTCGAGGAGCATCGTGAAGCGATCAGCGAGGCCCGACATGGTGTCCGAGTCGAAAAGTTGGCTGGCATAGTTCAACTGGCCGTCGAGATGGTCGCCGCGGTCGGTGAGAATGACCTGAAGATCGAACTTCGCTGCACCCGTGGACAGTTCGTCAACAGTGACGTCGAGCTCGGGCAAGGTGACCTCGGCGGGAGCAGCGCCTTGCATCACCAACATGACCTGGAACAGCGGTGCCTGGCGCTCTGCGAGGGATTCGACGAGTACGTCGTACGGCACTTCGGTGTGCTGCAAGGCCGCCACGTCGACGTCCCGGACGCGGGTGAGAACTTCACCGAAGGTGAGTCCCCCGTCGAGAACCGTCCTCAGCACCACCGTGTTGACGAACATTCCGACGACGTCGTCGAGGGCGCGCTCGCTACGCCCGGCCACCGGGGTGCCGATCGTGATGTCGTTCGCTCCACATTCTCGACTGAGCAGGACGGCCAGCGCGGCGTGGATCACCATGAACACGCTGACGTCGCATCGCGCCGCGATCTCGCCGACCCGGCGGTACGTCGCGGAGTCGATCCGGAAATCGAGATCTCCACCGCGCAGCGAGACACCTGCAGGCCGCGGGTGATCCATCGGCAGTTCCGCGAGCTCACCGCGTTCGGCGAGCGTGTGCGACCAGAACCGCAACTGCTCGGCGAGAATCGAATCCGGGTCGGACGCTTCGCCGAGCGCTCCTCGTTGCCATTCGCTGAAATCGCCGTACTGCACTTCGAGCGGCAACCACGCCGGTACACGCCCGCTCGCCCTCGACGCGTAAGCGACCATCACGTCACGAGCCAGCGGCGCCATCGACAGGCCGTCCGCTGCAATGTGGTGAACGACGAGGACCAGCGTGTGCTCGCGTTCGTTCACCTCGAGCAGAGTGGCGCGGATCGGCACCGATTCGCTGACGTCGAATCCCGTTCGTGCCAGTTCGCTCGCCCGCGCTGCGGCCGCTGCGGCAGGCACCGTTTCCACCTCGAGATGATCGAACATCTCGTCCACACCGAGAACGTGCTGGACCGGACCACGGGCGCTCTCGGGGAAAACGGTCCGCAAGACCTCGTGCCGAACGATCACGTCCCGCAGTGCAGTGAACAGTGCGTCGACGTCGAGATCGCCGGTCATCGAAACCGCGATCGGAATGTTGTACGCCGGCGAACTCGGATCGAGTTGATTGGTCAGCCACATACGTTGCTGAGCCAGAGATACCGGTATCCGGTCAGGGCGATCGATACGCGTCAGTGCTGGGGCGCGCGTGTTCCGCGAGTCCGCGAGGTCTGCGCGAGCAGCCAGAGCGGAGACGGTCGGCGCCTCGAAGAGGTCGAGAACGCTCAGCGTCGTCCCGAGTGCTCCGTTGACCCTCGACACGACTCGGGTCGCGATCAGCGAGTCACCGCCGAGGTCGAAGAAACTGTCGTCTGCTCCCGCCCTGGTGATGCCGAGCAGATCGCAGAACACCGCAGAAATTCGCTTCTCGGTCGAGGTCTCGGGGGCACGGTATTCGGCCGTGCCGCCAGCCGAATCGATGTCCGGTAATGCTTTCCTGTCGATCTTTCCGGCGGGAGTCAGTGGAATGGAATCGAGTACGACGATCCGCGACGGAACCATGTGCGCTGCCAACGAGGATCCGGCGTGGGCGATCAATTCGGAGTTGTCGATGTGCGTGCCCTCAGCCGCCGTGACGTACGCCGCCAACAGTGTTTCCCCACTCGGGCCCGAAACTCCGGCGGTGACGGCCTGCGCGACGCTCGGATGGCGGCGCAGTACGTCGTCGATCTCGCCGAGTTCGACGCGGAAACCGCGGATCTTGATCTGGAAGTCGCTCCGTCCGAGGTACTCCAGCTCACCCGCGCCGTTCCACCGCGCGAGGTCACCCGTGCGGTACATGCGCTCTCCCGCAACGCCGTTGGGGTCGGCGACGAATCGTTCGGCCGTGATCGTGGCTCGCGCGTGGTATCCACGCGCCAAACCGATACCGCTCACATAGAGTTCGCCGGCGACACCGATCGGCACCGGTTGAAGCCGCGAATCCAGGAGGACGGCCGCGGCGCCGCGCATCGGCTTTCCGATCGTGACGGGAACATCGCTGCTCAGCGGTCCGGTCAGGGTGGCGACGACGGTGGTTTCGGTCGGTCCGTACGCGTTGAACATCGAGCGTCCGTGTGACCACTGATCTACCAGCGCGGGCGAGCAGGCGTCGCCGCCGGTCACGAC
Source organism: Rhodococcus sp. P4_F3_2 (assembly GCF_056401335.1). Classification (NCBI taxonomy): domain Bacteria; kingdom Bacillati; phylum Actinomycetota; class Actinomycetes; order Mycobacteriales; family Nocardiaceae; genus Rhodococcus; species Rhodococcus sp. P4_F3_2. The sequence goes on along the minus strand of NZ_JBFUJN010000018.1, from coordinate 130,772 downwards.
CACTCGTAGATCCGGTAGGCCGGCGGGATCAACAGTTGCCAGCGCGGCCGGGGTGACGAAAGCGTGTGTCACCCGGCCGACGCGCATCACCTGGGCCAGTTCGTCGCCGCCGTACACGGTGGGCGGCGCTATCACCATCGTCGCCGCGCCGCCGAAGGCAAGGAGAAGTTCGAGTACCGAAGCGTCGAAGCTCGGCGACGAGAAATGCAGGGTGCGGTCGCCTGGTTCGACTCCGAACCTGATTCGTTCTTCGTCGGCGAAGCTGCTCAGCCCGCGGTGACTGACCACGACGCCTTTGGGGACGCCGGTAGATCCCGAGGTGTAGATCAGGTAAGCCGGGTCGTCGTAGCGAACGCGTGAGCGACGTTCGCCATCGTCGAGCGGTGCGTCCGAGCGGTACGCGTTCGGTTCGTCGGTGCTGAATTCGTCCAGAAGCAGCCAGTCCACCGAATCGGCGAGCCCGGCATGGTGCTCCCCCACGCTGATTCCGACAACAGCTCCCGAATCGGTGAGCATGTGCCGAATACGATCCTCGGGGTAGTGCGGATCGATCGGAAGGAAGGCGCCGCCGGTCTTGGCCACTGCCCACGTCGCGGTCACCGATTCGATCGACCTCGACAGTGCAAGGGCGACGTAGGTGCCTGGGCCGACTCCCCTGTTGATCAGTTCGCGGGCGAGTGTGTTCGACTCGGCGTCGAGTTCCCGGTAGCTCACCTCACGATCACCGAAAACGAGCGCTGGGGCATCGGGGTTCACAGCCGCGGCCCGGCGGAGGATATCGGGCAGGGTCAACGGCGCGGACGCGGTCGCTCCCTGTGCCGGCACCAGGGACTCACGCTCGAACTCGTCGAGAAGATCGAGATCTCCGACCGGCGTTCGCGGGGCTGCCGCTGCGCCCGCAAGGATCCGCACCAGTCGCGAGAGGAAGGCTCGGGCCGTGGATTCGGCGTAGTGCTGCGTGGAGTACGCCACCTCGAGGGCGCCGGTATCCGCGTGGACGTCGATCGCCACATCGAGGCCGGCAATCGTGGTCTCCTGCGAGCCGTCGTTGAGATGGACGTGCAACTCGGGCAGCTCGGGGATACCTGCCGCCGATCGAACCAACAACGTGTCGCGTTCTCGAGCAAGAAAACTCACGAACTCGTCGAACGGCGCCGCCGGATCGACCTCGCAGCGCAGCGGCGAAGTCCCCCACTCGGTCCTCGTTCCGATCAACACGTCACGGCGCTCGGTCGATCTCGACAACAATGCCGCAAATGCCGCGTGGACAACGGCAAAGAGTGAGACATCTTCCGTACGTGCAAGTTCGGCGACCGCGGGATCGAGCGGGAAGCTGAGCCGATTCGTAGTGGTCGGCTCCGATTCTGCGTCGATTCGCTCGAGCCCCAGCGCCGAACCCTCGTCGGAGTCCCCCAGATATCCAGCCCAGAACCTTTCGGTTTCCCTCCGCTGCGCACTGCGTGCCCCGGCCTCGGCGCTTGCCGGATGAATCCGGTTCATCGGCGTACCGGCCGGTGCTGCTGTCAGTTCTGCGACCAACTCGGTGAACGCCCGGTGGTGTTCAACCAGTTCGTCGTGACCGTAGCGATTGGGGTTGCCACGAAAGTCGATCAACGTCTGAGCTGGGTCGCCACTCTGGTACACGTTGACCAGGAGATCCTCGACGGGCCCCGACGTGACGATGTGAAACTCGCCGGTCAGTGATCCCAGTGTTATCTCCTGCCGGAAGAGCATCACATTCATCATCGGACCGGACAGTCGTGCATCGCCGACCGCCAAGCCCGCATCGCGCCTGATGTCTTCGAGACTGCATCGCTGATGACGAAGCGCGCCGAGGAGTTCGAGTTGGACCCGCCCGACCAGATCGTCCACGCTTTCGTCGGGGTCGACGTGGATGTGAAGGGGCGCGACGTTGACCAGCATTCCGCCGGAGCGTTGCAGCGGTGCCGTGGTCCTCGCCGAGACCGGCAGATTTATCAGAACGTCGTCGTAGCCGGTGTTGCGAGACAAATAGCACGCCAGTGCCGAAATCAGCACCGCCGCCGCAGTGGCACCGGAACGCGAATTCCACTCGTCCAAGGCAGCAAGGCTGTTCGCCGACATCGCGGCACTGACGAGTTCGCTACGCGCAGTCGGAGGTCCCTCACGCGTCGCCAACGTAGAACCGTGCTCGACGCCGGACACTCGCTGGGCCCAGTATTCGCGGTCGGCCTCGAACCGACTCGATTCGCGGTACTTCTGATCGAGTTCGGACAGCGTCGTGACGTCGAGCGCCTTGTTTACCGCAGGCTCCCGGCCCTCGACTGCTGCGGTGTAGATCGCGGCAATTCGATTCACTATCGTCATTCCGCTGTATCCGTCGAGAGCAACGTGGTGAATCCTGGTGTACCACAAGTAGTCTCGATCACCAGTTTGGAGAATTGTCATCTCGACGAGACGATCACGCGTCAAGTCGAGCGTCGTCGCGTAATCGTTGTCCATCCACTCCGACGCAGCCTGCCGAGGGTTCTCACGCTCGCGGAAGTCGAAGTAGTCGATACCCGGATCGATCGTGAAGTCCACGATCTGGCACGGCTCACCATCGGGGTACATCAACCGCAGAAATGGCGACTCGAACTCGTGGGCCGCCTCCACTGCAGCGCGGCTGAGCAGTTGCATGTCCAGGTCGCCGTGGAACTCGATGTACTGCGCAATGAAATACGGCACCGTCGGGTGAAGTTGCTGCGCAAACCACATACTGCGCTGCACCGCTGACAGGGGAAACGCCCCTGCCGGCAGGCTTCGCGATCCGGTCAGCGGATCGATCCTCTTGTCGGTATCCATCACGACCACCCCCACACAGCGTTGTGACGATCAGCGCCGGGAACTGTGGCTCGGGGATTGAAGAGAAACATCGCACCGCCTCGATATCGAGTGGAAACCATGTGGCGATCCTGCGAGAGCGCAGCCGAAGGTCATCGACCTCGACGAAGGGTCGCTTCGAAGTCCGAACCTCCCCGAAGGTCCGAACTCAGGATCAGAATTTGTCGTCGTCAGGCGTCAGGCGCACCGCAGTGCTACGGCGCTCAACGCAAGGCTAGAAACCGGTTGCCCACACCTGCTTCACCGGAAACGTTCGGCTTCACGGGCAAGTTCGGTCAACCGTTCACACAACTGTGCGAGTTCCGAACTTTCGGCTCCCTCGGCAACAGCAGTCGCCACATCTTCGGCGGCGCAGCGAACCTCGAACATCCGATCCACCAGTTCGACGGCCTCGACGGCGGTCAAGATGACGGCGTCAGCCGGGATCGACGTGCCCTTGACGGCATTGCGCTGCTCGTACGCGCGCTGGCGACAAGACTGGCTGCAGTACCGGCGACGACGACCCACTCCCGTCACCGCGACCTCGCGGCCGCACCACACACACGGGTTTCCGGAACGCGCAGTCTGCGGTGATCCGACGCGTGTGCTCTCAGCCATGAGTCGACACTGTACTCGAGATTCGGACGCCTTCGATGAACGCGCGCGGTACCCGGTAAGATGGAGAGGTTGCGTCTTCTCGCCACACGGGAACCAATCGGGTGCTCGTGGCGTTGTAGATGAGTGTGAGCGTCTACTCCCCAAGTCAGGGCGCCCACCAGCGGTGACGAACGAAGAGAGGACACCACCATGGCAGATCGCGTACTTCGAGGTAGCCGTCTCGGAGCTGTGAGCTACGAGACCGACCGTGACCATGACCTCGCGCCCCGTCGTATGGCCAAGTACAAGTGCGAGAACGGCGAGATCTTCGACATCCCGTTCGCGGACGAAGCCGAGATCCCCGGCACCTGGTTGTGCCGCAACGGCCTCGAAGGCGCCCTCATGGAGGGAACTGCCCCCGAAGCCAAGAAGGTCAAGCCTCCCCGCACCCACTGGGACATGCTGCTCGAGCGTCGCTCGGTCGAGGAACTCGAAGAGCTCCTCAAAGAGCGTCTCGATTTGCTGAAGGCCAAGCGTCGCGGCGCATGAACTAGCACTTCGATCAAGACCGTCCGGTTCTACACCGGGCGGTCTTTCTCGTTCTACGGGGAGTGATCGTTCACAAGTCGACGTCATACTTCGGCCCTTCTTCGACGTGGCAACTTCAGGATGCTTCGCGGTCCTCAAAGACACTTCAGGACAACGTCATTCAGCATCCAGGCGCACTCGCGAGCCGACAGTGCGCGAATTCGCGATTCGCGCTGGAGAACCATCGGCACTGCTTCGTGCACCAGTGTGAGCTGTATCCCCCACCCCGCGACACACCAAACTTCGGTACCCCACTCACGCCGACTGGGGTGTGGGTAAATGACTTACGGTGCTGAACGGTACTTCCGCTACTTCGCGGTCACCGAGCGATGCTCTGTGCCGCGGTTCCTTGGCGGAGGCGGGTGATTTCGTTGCGTGATTCGACGACCTGGGCGCTGTCGTCGCCCTTGCTTACAGCAAGGTCGCTGCACAGATCCAGCGCGGCACGAACGATATGTCGTCGTTGGCGACGTTCGGTGCGAGTGGGTGCGGCTTTCGCGTACGTGCGTTGTTGTCGCCATCCGCCGGCGGCTGTCACCTCGGCGTCGGTCAGGACGCCGGACTCGATTTCCGGGGCGAGAATGTCACGGACGAAGTGGGATTCACGTGGGTGCGCCCAGACGAACGCGATCCACAAGGCAGTGAAAGCGAAGACGATGTCGCCGATCATGATGACGAACACGAGCGAACTGCTGCCGCCGGCGATCGCGAGCATCGAATCCCACACGCCGTGGATCAGGATGGGTGCCACGATCAACGCCAATCCGCGTCCGATCCGCCGGGGCTGGGCCGGGGTGCCGATCAGATAGATCACGCCGGCGCAGAAAAGGGCTGTAAAGAGGGGATGAGAGACGATGTCGGAGTAGGTGCGGGTGGCGATGGAACCGATCAGGCCGTCGGTTTGGTGGGCGCCGAAGCCCTGCGTCGCGCCGGCAATCGAGTACAGAAAGTCTTCGCTGGTCTGAAATCCCAAGCCGATGAAAGCGCCGAGGAGCAGGCCGTCGGTTGCGGTGCGCACCAGTCGCGGTGCAAGCGCGAGGAGGACGACGATGCCGATGCCTTTGGCGGTTTCCTCCACGGACGGTGCAGAGAGGCCCGCATGCCAGTCCTGAGCCCATACCTGCCCGAAAATCTTCGTGTAGAGCGAGCCGACTGCTCCGTTCGCGGGTACTGCGATAGTGAACGTTGCTGCGGTGGCGCCCCAGATGAAGCCGGTGACCACTAGTCCTACGGGTTGGCGTTCGTAGCGGTCGATGTGCCGGAACCACCATGTCCAGACCGCGGCGCTGATGATGCCGACGATGCCGGCAACGAGGAGTGCGCGCCCGAAGTATCCGGCGAAGGGGGCGAACATCTGCCAGCCTTTGACGAGGCCGAATCCGCACATCCACAGGTATATCCAGAACACGACGTTGCGTGGTTGGAAGAAGTGAAATTTCTCGCCCCAGGCCGTCGTATCGAATGCGCGGGAGCGGGTTTCGAGGAGATCGCTGCTCACTTGGTGTCTCCCTCATGTGTGCCGATGGAGGCGATCATGTCGGTGATTTCTCGACCGCGGGCGGCGATCTGATCGGGTGGGCCGACTACCTGTACCCGAATCCCCTCGCCGTCGGTGACGAATGTGGTCACCGATCCGGCGGACCGCGGAGTGTCAAAGCTGACCTGGACGCCGCTCAGACCCCCGTCGGTGCTGATCGGCTGGCGTGTACCGGAGACCGCAAGCACGGAACTGCCGTTCGTCGCAAGACTCACGGCATCTGTTTGGGAGAGGAGCTCGTCGGCAGTTCCACTGAATGTGTCGGCGTCGACGCTCACGGTGACGGTGCCGCCGGTCAACGTCACACGTGGGAGCGAATCGGACGCGCCATGTTGGTCGGTTCGGAAACCACTCTCGACATTCCAGCCCGCAGGTGCGGCGAAGGAGACCGTTTCGGTCACGGCCATTCGGTCTCCGGCGCCGGTTGGATCTTCGGAGGAGACAGCGGAATCGATGGCGGGCACGATCACGGTCCAGAGCATCCACACCCCCAAGATCGCGAGGGCGTGTGGGAAGACGCGTGTGTCGAGTCCGAGGAAGCGGTGATCCGCTGGTGGACGTCGTCCGTGTATGGGCTCGTGCTTGTGTGCAGTACTCGAAATAACGCTCAATTTCCCTCGTTTCCATTGCACGGCAGGTGCACTGACTATCGCAGAAACGGACAAATTCCGTGCATCAGCCGGCACCTGCCGGTCATCGAGACGATCGTGCACCAAGTTCCCGTCGGCGCGAGATCACCGAGAGCTCCTAGTCGACGGTGAACCGTCGCATCGCCAGATGTCCGAACACGCCGACCAGAATCAACGTGACGCCTGCGGTCACGGAAACGGAGTCGGTCACCAACCCCGCGATGCCGGTCACGGCTACGAACACCGGCAAAAAGTCGAACAGCCTGAAAATCGACTGCGGTGGTTCGGTTTCGAGGCCCTGAGCCTGAGCGGCCTTGTTCGGCGCATACTCGGGGTACCACTCGGTGAAGGAGATCGCGAAGAAGGTTCCGAGCAACTGCAGAATCCATCCGGTCCAGAAGTTGTCTCCGTCGTGCAGCAGTGCGTCTCCGAACAGGCCCACTGCGGCCGACCATGTGAAGGCGAGCGCCCACACTGCGGTGATGACGTAGTTGATGCGCAGAAACAGTGGCGTCGTCCAATACTCTTCAGGCGTCGACTCTTTCGCGTACTGCAAAGTGAAAGGATTGCGGAGCAGGATCGATCCGAAGGCAAAGACCACCAGCGCGATGTTGGTCAGTTCGCCTCCCCAGAGTTCGAACCACCGAATCGTGTTCGCCGACGCGAGGAGGCCGATGGCCGCCAGAACGCCGAAGAACACGACGTCGAAGACCTCCAACAGCTTCACCGTGCCGCCGCGCCGGTGACTGGCCGCCAAGATCAGCAGCGACAACCCGAGCGCGGCGGCCGCGGATTCCTCGAACCTTCCCGGCCCGGAGAGCAAGGACAGCAGGATCCACGGTGACAGCCCCGCGAGCGGTGACTGCAGCACCGCGTCGACGACACTGGTCTTGCGAACTGCAGTCTGGGGCTCGGTCTTCTCAGGCTGGGCCTTGTCTGGCTCGGTCTTGTCTGGCTCGGTCACAGGAGGCCGCCTTTACGCAGGAACGGGTGGCACAGCGAGTACCCGCGTAGGCGCCCCTCGGAACATCGGCAGCCCGATATCCGTTGCTCGGGTCAGATTGCCGCAGTCTCCTCTGGTGATTGCTCGGCCCGATCTCGGCGCCGGGCTACCAGCGCCATGGCAATCGCACCGACCGCGATGATGCTGAGCACGATCTCCGGCGCCGGACCTACTCGGGTAGCGAGGGTGGAGCTGGTCGAGAGCGGCACCTTGGCCACAAGTGCCGCCGGCACGAACAGGTCGGTCTGCGAAGTCACTGCCCCGTCGGGAGCGATGATGGCGCTGACACCACTGGTTGCGGCCACAACGACGGCACGGCCGTGCTCGACTGCCCGCACACGGGACATTGCCAGCTGCTGATACGTCATCTCGGTGTCCCCGAAGGTGGCGTTGTTGGTCGGTACTGCCAGCAGCTGCGCACCATTGCGCACCGATTCCTGGAACGCCCGGTCGAACGCAACCTCGTAACAAGTCGCGACGCCGATCGGTACACCCGCTGCTTGGACAACGCCGTTGCCCTCGCCGGGCACGAAATTGCCCGCACGATCGGCGTACGAGGAGAAGTTCCGGAAGAAGCTTCGGTATGGCAGGTATTCACCGAACGGCTGGATGATCTTCTTGTCGTGCTGTTCCTGAGGACCATTGGCGCCGTCCCACACGATCACTGAATTGGTGGTCGTACGATCGGCATTCACGAGTACGGTGCCGACAAGAATCGGGGCTCCGATCGCTTCGGAGGCTCGGGTGATGTCGGCCGCGGCATCGGCGTTTCGCAGTGGGTCGATGTCAGAGGCATTTTCCGGCCAGATCACGACGTCAGGCTGATCGACGCGGCCCGCGTCCACCTCGGCTGCCAGTTTCACAGTTTCGGTGACGTGGTTGTCGAGGACCTGCTTGCGTTGCGAGTTGAAGTCCAAGCCCAACCGCGGAACGCTGCCCTGGATCGCGGCGACGGTGATCGTTCGGTCGCCGGAATCCATGGTGGCAAGAAACGGCGACACCACGAGAGCAACGATCACGGGCACGATGGCGGCGGCAACGGCTCCGAAGAATCCTCGGTCCCATCGTTTTGCCGCGACAGCGACGACGACTGCTGCCAAGCCGGTACCGGTCAGGGCCACCGCGAAGCTGAGCAGCGGCGCACCGCCGATACTCGCGAGTGGGAGGAGCCACCCTTCGGATTGACCGAATGCGAGCCTGCCCCAAGGAAATCCGCCGAAAGGGACGCTGGAACGAAGCCACTCGGTAAGCGTCCAGGTCGCGGCAATCCACAAAGGTGCCCAAGGCAACCTCGCCACCAGTACCGCCAGCAACCCGAACAGTCCGATGAACAACGACTCCACCGCGGCCAACGCGATCCACGGGACCGCGCCCACGAACACACCGATCCACGGAAGCAACGGCACCAGGAATCCGAGACCGGCCAGGTACCCGTAACCGAAGCCGGCACGAAGACGCAATCCGCCTCGACCGAAGTTCGTCAACACGCACGTCAGAAGAGCGATCCCGACTGGCGCCAGAAACCACAGCGGACGAGGTGGGAACCCGGCGAAGATCAAGAATCCGCCTGCGGCTGCGTACAGCGAACGTAGCCATGCCGAACCGGTGAGCACAGCGTTCACGCGGGAGCGATCGCTGCTGGGCGCCTCTGCGCCGGCCTCACTCACTCGTCGAGCCGCGCTGGTAGACGACGCGTCCGCGATGCACCGACTTGATGCAGACCGGAATCGGCGCATCTTCCGCCAGCCTGGGCAGAGCGGGTACTCGCGAGCGCGGATCGGTAGACCATCGCTGGACCGAATCGGCCGGTGCACTGACTTCGAGTTCGCCTGCCGCCCACAACACGTAGGAGGCGGGTGCACCCGGATTGAGCGTTCCCGCGGCGCCGTCCCGCACTCCGCCCGCGCGCCAGGCGCCGCGCGTTGCGGCGGAGAAGGCCGCACGCGGTGAGATTCCACTTCCGTCGGTGCGGTGCTGGACAGCGGCGCGCAGCATCGCCCACGGCTCGATGGGGGTGACCGGGGCATCGGAGCTGAATGCGAGCGAGACACCCTTACCGGCAGCAGGTGCAAACGGATTCAACGCTGCTGCGCGGTCGACTCCCAGGCGCGTGGCGTACAGACCGTCGGTACCGCCCCACAGTGCGTCGAACACCGGTTGGACGCTCGCGATGACACCCAAGGCCGCGAAGGTTTCCGCGTCAGCCATCGACATCATTTCCGCGTGCTCGAGGCGGTGACCCAACGCGGCGACCTTGGGGCCACCCAGTTCGTCGGAGACCTTGCGGAACGCGGCCGCTGCCGACGAGACGGCACCGTCACCGATCGCATGGAAGCCGGCCTGGACACCCGCGAGGGTGCAGGCCCGGATGTGTGCGGCGATCGCGTCGACGTCGAGATAGGCGTTGCCCGTCGAATCAGGTTGGTCTGCATAGGGTTCGAGCAGCCACGCGGTATGCGAACCGAGCGAACCGTCGATGAATAGATCCCCGCCGAGTCCGTCTGCTCCGGTTTTGTCGAGGAGTGCGCGAGCATCCTCTTCGGTGTCGACGCGCTCACCCCAGTAGCCCCGAACCTCCACTCCGTGGTCGTGGGCCAGTAGTTCCTGGAAATCGGTCAGTCCCGAGATGTCCGGTCCGCCGCACTCGTGCACTGCGACGATCCCGCGGGAGGCGCACAGATCGAGCGCCGCGGTACGAGCAGACGCGCGCTGAGATTCGGTCAGCAGGTTCCGAGCCGCATTGCGCGCCAGGTGGTGTGAATCGAAGGTCAGCGGGCCGTCGGCCGAGTATCCGGCAGTGTCGGCGAGGCCGGAGATCCCGTCGCGCAATGCGCTCGAGCACGCGGCCGAGTGAACGTCGATCCGCGAGAGATACACCTTGCGGCCAGGGGCAGCCGCGTCGAGATCCGCGGTTGAGGGCGGCGTCTGATCTGCCCACTCGGTGTCATCCCAACCATGTCCCCAGATGACTGCGTCGGGATGGGCAGTTTCGGGGTTTGCCGCTGCGAATGTTCGTACTCGCGAGAGGCATTCGTCCAGTGAGTTCGCGCCCACGAGATCCAGACCGACGAGATTGAGTCCCAATGCAGTGATGTGGACGTGGGTGTCGACGAACCCGGGAGTGACAAACGCACCGCCCAGGTCTTCGATCTCCGCGGCGGGGTGCAACGCCCGTCCGGCGCGCTCGTCGCCGACCCAGACGACGGTGCCGTCGGTGATGGCGATCGAGGTCGCGTCAGGTGCAAATGAACTGTAGATCCGGCCGTTGACCAGCAGACGAGTAGTCACGAGCACCCAGTCTGCCTGTTAGTACTGCGGCCCCCGCGAACGGGTGGGTGTATCCGTGTCCAGAATCTCACCCTCGAGGACGAGTTCCTTGCCGTTGCTTGCTACGTACTCGGTGGTTTCGGGTGTCTCGACGATGATCTCGCCGTCGATCACCTCGCCGTTTCCGCGCATGCGCGCCGCGTAGCCGACGGTTCCGGCGAAGGCGTCACCACCGGCGGCAAATGCTGCTGCGCGCTTGCCTGCCAGGAGCACCGCAAGCGGGCGGAGCGCCCACCGGGTCGGCGGAATCAGAAGCAGAAGGCCCAGAACCGAAGTCACGAGTCCGGGTACGAACATCAACGCGGAGCCCGCCGCGACCAAGGCGCCGTCGGCGACCGCCAGTGACGGCGATCCCTCACCCCTCGTTGCCTTGCGGAATCCGTCCATGACTCGTCGCCACTGTGAACGCATGAGGATCAATCCGACAAGCGAACCGGCGAGAAACAGCAGCACTGTCCAGGCGACACCGATGGCGTTGCCCACGATGACCAATGCGGCGATCTCGACGATCACGTAGAGGAGGAATACGGCGGCGATCATGACGTCCCCTTTCAGACGGTCTATCCGTTCAACGCTCGAGGGGCCGGATTTTCTCCCGACAACGACTCAGAGGTGCAAAACAGGCGAGTGCCGTGAGTCACACGGGCTTTCTCTCGCGCACGTGCGACTTGCCTGGCGTTAACTAACGCTCCGCTAACGATTCTAAACCTCAAGTTGACGTTGAGACTATGCGCGTGGTCAAGTCACTTCGGGCCGCATTTCCCGGCCTCATGAAATGAAGGAGCCCGACATGAGCCGACTCCCCGGCAAGACACTCGCCCGACGCATTCCCGCTGCCATCGCCGGCACTGCCGCCGTCGTGGCACTCACGGCCGGCAGCACGATGATCAGCGCGGGAACCGCGGCCGCAGAACCGGTAGTACCCGAAGGAATTGCCGCGCTGATCGCGCAGGCCGCAGCCATCTCCCCCGAAGCCTCTGCTGCTGTTCAGCAGTTGATCGGCACGGCAGGCGCTGATCAGATCACGACCGCCCTCGATCTCCCGGACGTCGGCGTCACCAAGCCGCAGTCGTTCATGTACCCCGCACCGACGGTCGGGTGTGGCGTGGCCGGTGAACCTGTCACCGTCACCCTCAGCTCCGCACAGGCCGGTCCGAACTTCCCGTTGCCGCCGTGGGTCGAGGTCGACCATCTCCGGTTCCAGGCAATCCCGGGTTACGTCGGCATACCCAAGACCTCAGGGTTGAGTGTTGCCTGGATCAACGTCGGCACCTTCAAGGGTGGCATCGTCCCGTTGGACGAGAAGTTGCCCGTACTCGATACGCCGTTGCTCTCGAAGGTCGTCGACACCGGCGACGGCAAGGTGTTTGCCGCTCTGTTCGGCAATGTCGATTACGCAGACGGGAAGACCTGCATCGTGCTGCCAACTGTGGGCGCTTTTGATGCCTGAGCAGAGCGAAACGCTCGCTGCCTGACAGGCGGCTGGCCTACGCGCCCGGAGTTACCAGTCCGGTCTCGTAGGCCAGCACCACCGCCTGCACACGATCACGCAGATCGAGTTTGGTCAGAATGCGTCCGACGTGCGACTTGATCGTCGATTCGGACAGGTACAGCTGCTGTGCGATCTCGATGTTCGACAGTCCCGTGGCCACGTGCCCGAGGACTTCGCGTTCGCGTTCGGTCAGGACGTCGAGAACCACCGGATCGCGTCGCGGCGCCGGACCGTCCACGATGAACCTCGACAGCAGACGACGTGTCACCTTCGGGGAAACAACCGCATCACCGGCCGCCACGCTGCGGATAGCCGACACGAGGTCCTCGGGCGGGGTGTCCTTGAGAAGAAACCCACTCGCTCCGGCACGCAGGGCGCCGAGCGCGTGTTCGTCCAGGTCGAACGTCGTCATGACCAGGACCCTGGATTCGATCCCGGAGGCAAGAATCTGCTCCGTCGCTTTCACACCGTCGACAATCGGCATCCGCACATCCATCAACACGACGTCAGGCTTCAGCGCTACCGCCGCTGCGACCGCCGCGGCTCCGTCACCGGCCTCACCGATGACCGAGATGTCCTCATGTGCTTCGAGCACCATGTTCAGGCCCATCCGCATGAGTTCCTGGTCGTCGACTAGCAGCACGGTGATGGGCACGGCGTAAACCTATCGGGCCTGAGACGTCGGTGCCAATGCGATTGCGGCGAGCCGGTATCAATCGTGGATCTCGAGCGGCAACTCTGCGTACACACGCCAACTGCCGTCGGGGCGTCGTCCCGTCTCGAGTGTCCCGTGCAGTACCGCCACCCGCTCACGCATGCCGACCAGTCCGTTGCCCGAACCGTGAGCGAAGGTCGAGCTCGACGTTCCGTTGTCGACGACCTCGAGCAGTACCGCGGTCTCGGTGCGGCGCACGGTGACTCGGGCCTTCGGGTTCGCGCCGGCGTGGCGGAGGACATTGGTCAGTGATTCCTGAACGAGGCGATGAATGCCCAGGCTGACCGATGGACTGACGTCGTCGAGCTCGCCGGTCAGCTCGAGGCGCACGCCGAGACCGGCAGCCCGCATCATCTCGACGACCTTGGCGATGCCGGCCGTTCCGTGTTGCGGCATCAAATCGCTACTGACCTCGGTGCGCAGAAGCGAGACGGTCCGGCGAAGCTCGGCAAGCGCGTCACGTCCGGTGCTGGAGATGTTGCCGAGCGCCTTCTTCGCCAACGCCGGATTGGAATCGACGGCGTACGAGGCGCCGTCCGCCTGAACGATCATCACGCTGACCGCGTGTGCGACGACGTCGTGGAGTTCGCGGGCGATCCGGGTTCTTTCCGTCGCCACCGCATCCTCGGCGCGGCGGTCTCGTTCGTATTCGGCCACTTCGAGTCTGGCGGCCACTTCCTCGTCGTAGGCACGTCGCGCGCTCAAGAACTCGGCGGTGATCCAGGCCAATGCATAGAGCAGCGTCGCGATGATGATCGTCAGGATCACGTCTTGGCGGATGACGAGCAACGAGAAAGTCATGTCCAGGGCAAGGAAGCACGCGAATATCGCCCCGGTACGCCGATCGACGTACGCAACGAGTGTGTAGAGCGAAACTCCGAGCGCCAGCAGGCCTGGATGTTCCGCAGCCGGATCCCCGGTCGCCCACATCATCAGGGTCGCGAAGTACGACATCGACAATATGGACGCAGCGGACACACGCGGATATTTGCGACGCCACACGACGGGAAGGCAGATCAGAAATCCGACGACGAGCTGAGGCCACCGCTCCTCACGCGGCGAACTGACGAACGTGACTACCTCGAGCGCGAAGAACACGAGCGCCAGCGCGCTGTCCGCGATCATCGGCTTTCCTCGCAGCCACAGGCTGAACCTCCGCATGTGCTCAAGAGTGTCACAGCTGTGAAAGAGTCACCGCCGTGGATATTGCTGATTGGGGACTGCTGATGACGGCAGCAACGGCGGCGGGTTGGGTGGACGCCGTCGTCGGCGGCGGCGGATTGATTCTGTTGCCCGCGCTCTTTCTGGTCGCCCCACAATTGACCCCGCAGGCCGCACTGGCCACCAACAAACTGACGGCATTCACCGGGACGAGTGCTGCGGTGTACACGTTCTCGCGTCGAATCCCGATGGAATGGCGGCAGATGGCGCCGGCAGCCGCCTTGGCTGCGGTGACGTCCGCGTGCGGGGCGGCGGCCGTTTCACTGATCGACAAGAAGTACTTCATTCCGATCGTGATGGTCGTACTCGTCGCTGTCGCCGTCTTCGTGACAATGCGGCCGACGCTGGGCACCACGATCGCCACTCATCGTCCGACGCAGCGCAAGACCGTCCTCGTCCTGCTGCTCTCCGCCGGACTCATCGGGCTTTACGACGGTCTGCTCGGACCCGGCACCGGCACTTTCCTCATCATCAGCTTCGCCACCTTCCTCGGAACCGAATTCGTTCGAAGCGCAGCCATGGCGAAGGTGATCAATCTCGGTTCCAATTTCGGCGCGCTCGCCTACTTCGCCGTCACCGGGCATGTCTGGTGGAGTTTGGGTTTGGCGATGGCGGTGTGCAACGTGCTCGGCGCGGTCATCGGTTCGCGGATGGCGCTGAGCAAGGGATCCGGATTCGTCCGGATCACGCTGTTGGTGGTCGTGATCGCCATGGTGATTCGCCTCGGATGGCAGCAGTTCGGTTGAGATCGGCGGTCGTCGGCTAGCGTCGTGTGCGTGACCGTCACCCGAGATGTCGATGCAGATTTCCTCGCCCTCCCGCTGCGAGCCGTCGCTGATGCGGCGCTGTCGGCAGCGAGAACAGCCGGCGCCCAGCACGCCGATGTTCGTGTCCACCGCGTGCTCACACAGTCGATCCGCTTGCGCGACGGCGTAGTTCAGGCGGTGTCCGACGGAGACGAGATCGGGGTCGCCGTCCGTGTGATCGTCGACGGCACGTGGGGATTCGCCTCGCACGCCGACGTATCTCCTGACGTCGCGGCTGCGCTGGCACGCCAAGCGGTCGAGGTTGCGAAGGCATTACGCTCGCTCAATCGGGATCCGGTCACCCTCGCCGACGAGCCCGTCTATGCCGACGCGACGTGGGTGTCCCCGTACCTCGAAGATCCCTTCGCGACACCGACGGCCGACAAGGTAGCGCTGCTGGTCGACTACTCCGGACGGCTTCAAGCCGCTGACGGCGTGGATCACGTCACGGCGAGCGTCCTCCAGGTCAAGGAGCAAACTTTCTACGCGGATCTGGCCGGTTCGTCGATCACCCAGCAACGGGTGCGTCTGCACCCCGAATTCGAGGCTACCGCCGTCGACAAGTCGGCCGGCAGCTTCGAATCGATGCGCACCTTGGCGCCGCCGGTAGGTCGCGGATGGGAGTACCTCGGGGCGCAGAGCACGTGGAACTGGGGCGAAGAGCTCGCGCAGATCCCGGAGTGGCTGGCCGAGAAGACCAAGGCGCCCACTGTCGAAGCAGGTCCGACCGACCTCGTGATCGATCCGACCAATCTGTGGCTCACGATCCACGAATCCATCGGACACGCCACCGAATACGACCGCGCGATCGGCTACGAAGCGGCCTACGCCGGTACGTCGTTCGCGACGCCGGACAAGCTGGGAACGCTGAAATACGGAACGCCACTCATGCACGTGACCGCCGATCGTAACGAAGAGCACGGCCTGGCCAGCGTCGGATTCGACGACGACGGCGTCGCCTCTCAACGGTGGGATCTGGTGGCAGACGGAACACTGGTCGGGTATCAACTAGACCGCGTGTTCGCGCCGAGGCTGTGGCTGACGCGTTCCAACGGCTGCTCGTACGCCGACTCCGCACATCACGTTCCCATCCAGCGAATGGCCAACGTCTCGCTCTCCCCCGACCCTTCTACGGACACCTCGACCGCAGACCTGATCTCGCGAGTCGAGAACGGCATCTACGTCGTCGGTGACAAGTCCTGGTCGATCGACATGCAGCGCTACAACTTCCAGTTCACCGGTCAGCGGTTCTTCAAGATCCGTGACGGAAAACTCGACGGTCAGGTGCGTGACGTGGCGTATCAGGCGACGACGACGGATTTCTGGGGCTCGATGGAAGCCGTTGGCGGTGAGTCGACCTGGCGCCTGCAGGGCGCGTTCAACTGCGGCAAGGCGCAACCCGGTCAGGTTGCGGCGGTCAGCCACGGCTGCCCGTCCGCTCTGTTCCGCGGAGTCAACATCCTCAATACTCGTTCGGAGGCTCAGCAGTGATCGATCCGCAGCAGGTCGTCGAGCGTGCATTGGCCGCGAGGACGGTAGACGAATCGTTGGTGATCGTGACCGATGCGAGTGAGGCGTCGCTGCGGTGGGCCAACAATTCGATGACCACCAACGGAGTTTCGCTGTCCCGGACGTGGACGGTGATCTCGATCGTGCGCGAGGGTGACATCGCGAAGGTGGGCACTGTCAGTTCCAGCAGTGTCGATCCGGAGCAGATTTCCGCACTCGTACAGGCAAGCGAAGAAGCTGCGCGCACAGCCACTCCGGCTGACGATGCGTCCGACCTGATCACGCAGTCGGCGGCAGAGACCGACTGGGACCTGCCGGCCGCCCTGACCGACATCGGTGTCTTTGCGCAGTTGGCTGCCGACCTGTCCACGGCCTTCGACAGTGACGACCAGTTGTTCGGCTTCGCTCACCACCAGTTGCACACCACCTGGCTCGGAACTTCGACGGGCGTGCGACGTAGAACGGCTCAGGCCACCGGCTCCGTGGAGATCAACGGCAAGCGCGGCGACGCCAGCGCCTGGGTCGGATCCGGAACTGTCGATTTCACTGACATTTCAGTGCCGAATCTTTTGTCGCAGTTGACCACTCGGCTCGACTGGGCGGAGAATTCGGTCAGTCTGCCTGCCGGCCGCTACGAGACGATTCTTCCGCCTTCTGCTGTCGCGGACCTGATGATCTATCTGATGTGGACCATGGAGGGTCGCGGCGCCGAAGAGGGCCACACCGCACTTTCCACCACCGGTGGTACCCGGATCGGCGAGAAGCTCGGATTGCCACTGACACTCACCTCCGACCCCGGCGCCGAGGGCTTGCAGTCCGCGCCGTTCGTGATCACGACGTCGTCGAGTGAATCCGTCTCACTGTTCGACAACGGTATGGAGATCGAACCCGTCGACTGGGTCCGAGACGGCGTCGTCAATGCGCTGGCGTACCCGCGCCACGCTGCACGAGAATTCGGTCGACCTGTCGCAGTTCCCGGCGACAATCTCATCCTGACCGGTGGTGACGACACCTCGATCGAGGACATGATCGCAGGTACCGAGAAGGGTCTACTGCTCACAACCCTCTGGTACATCCGTGAGGTGGATCCGACGACGCTGCTGTTGACCGGACTCACCCGTGACGGGGTGTATTTGATCGAGGACGGCAAGATCGTCGGCGCCGTCAACAACTTCCGTTTCAACGAGAGCCCGCTCGATCTCCTGCGGCGGGTCACCGAGGCTGGACGCACCGAGATCACGCTTCCCCGCGAGTGGAAAGACTGGTTCACCCGCACGGCCATGCCGCCCATGCGGATTCCCGACTTCCACATGTCCTCGGTCAGCCAGGCGCAGTGATGACGAAGGTCGTGATCGCCGGCGGCACCGGCGCTCTCGGCCGCCGAATCAGCGACGATCTCGCCGACCGTGGGTATGACGTCGTGGTCCTGACTCGGTCACCGAAACCCGGCGGGCACAGGCAGGTTCAGTGGGACGGTGTCACGGTCGGCGACTGGGCAGGAGAACTCGACGGCGCCGCGGTGATCAATCTGGCCGGCGAGTTGGTCGATCGCCGACCCACCCCGGCAAACATCGCACTGCTCACCAACTCCCGAGTCGATCCGACCCGCGCGCTGGTCGAAGCGTCGAAACTACTGGCGCACCCTGTTCCGGTGTGGATCCAAGCGAGCACGCTCGCAATCTACGGCGACGCCGGAGAGACCCGACTCGACGAGGCTTCCCCACTCGCTGACGGACCACCTCAGATGACCGACGTCGCAAAGGACTGGGAGGCAGCGGTCGAGGGAGCAAACACGTCACGAGTAGTGATCCTGCGAACCAGCGTCGTATTGGAGAAGGGCACACCGGCGCTAGAGCGACTCCTGTTGCTCGTACGTCTCGGTCTGGGCGGACGCGTTGCGTCAGGTCGACAATGGACAAGTTGGATTCACATCGACGACTGGCTGTCGATCGTTCGTTGGACCCTCGAACCCGATTCGGCTGCCTCGGGCGTGGTCATCGCGACTGCCCCGGATCCCGTCCGCAATTCAGAACTGATGGCCGGGCTGCGCAAGCACCTTCACCGGCCACCTGCGCCGCCGACGCCCGCTGTCATGGTCAGATTCGGCGCGTTCCTGCTGCGCAGCGACGCTGCCTTGGGCCTGACGGGTCGTCACGCCGTGTCGAAAGTGCTGACGGACAACGGCTTCCCCTTCACCTATCCGCGGTTCGATTCAGCGTTGGACGATCTGCTCGGCAACTGACGCGGTCAAGCTGCAGTGATGGCAAGTCCGATCGTTCCGGTCTTGCCGCGGCGCAGGAGACTGCCTTTCATGGTGATCCAGCCAAGGATTCCGTAGCGACGCGCGATCGCGTCGCGAGCATGATCGGTGCCCGGCGCGTCGAGGATCTCGGCGACGGCGGCAACCGGTTCACCCTTCGGATTTCCCCGCGCGTCACACGCGGCGACTGTGACCGAGGGGTTTCGCCTGATGCGCTTGACCTTGTAGGAATCGGTGACGGTCCACATCAGGAGCTTGTCGCCGTCCGGCGCGGCCCAGAGCGGCGTCGCCACCGGCGTTCCGTCCTTGCGGAAGGTCGTGAGTAGGACGTACTTGGCCTCGGAGACGCGCTTGAAGTCGGAGTTCACTCCTCGAGGATAGGGGCGGGAACCGCTCACTGGACACCGATGAGCCTCGGCGACTATCCGGCGACCTTCCGCAATCGGCTGAAGCATGCCACTTATGCACGTTTTATCCGGTTTCTGTGCGCATTCAACATGCCGTTTCGTCCCCAAACTCCATCTCGAGTTATTCTGAGGCAAATCGTCGAACTGGGGAGTCGAACAAACACATGCAGCGTCGTGACATGCAGCGTCGTGACTTTTTCAAAGCGGCCGGAGTGGGGGCAGCAGTTGCAGCCGCGACACCGCTCATGTCGACCTCGATCAGCCACGCCGCCCCCGCGCCTCTGCGTGCGCTACCGATGGGTGCCGATCACTACCGCGCACTCGTCCCCGAGTTGTTCGTACCCTCGCCCACTCCCCCGGAACATTCCGAAGCCATCGTCATCGGGTCAGGTTTCGGCGCCAGCGCGACCGCTCTCCGGTTGGCGCAGAGCGGCACCCAGGTCACCATCCTCGAACGCGGACTCCGATGGCCGCATGATCCGCAGCGGGAGATTCACACCTCCGACATGCTGGCCGACGGCCGCGGAGTTTTCCGGCGCACATCGTTCACCAACCTCACCGGACTCCCGGTGGTGTGCGACTACTTCAGCGGCGTCCTCGATGCCACCGACTACGAACACATCTCGGTCTGGCGCGGCGCTGCAGTCGGCGGTGGTTCCATCATCTTCACCGGCGTGATGATCGCGCCCGAGCGCCGATTCTTCGACGCAGTCTTCGGCAACTCCCTCGACTACGACGAGATGGCGTCCACCTGGTACCCCAAGGTGCGCCAGATGCTGCGTCTGAGCCCGTTGCCCGAAGATATTTACCAAACCCCGAATTTCGGCCACTCGCGTCGTTGGGATCAGGACGCTCGTCGTGCCGGATTCGATCCGCAGCGGATCGACGGGATCTGGAACTGGGACGTGGTGCGCTCAGAACTCGACGGCCGAACCCGAGCCTCGGCCACTGTCGGTGACAGCAACATGGGTAACTCCAACGGCGCGAAGTTCGACCTCACGCAGAACTACATTCCCGCCGCCGAAGCCACCGGACGAGCCACCGTCTGTTACGGACATCAGGTGCTCGCGATCAGTCGCGAACGTGATGGACGCTACGTCGTCGACGTCGAATCGACGGATCCGACGGGTGGCGTTCTGGCCCGGAAGACTCTTACCTGTGACCGTCTGTTCCTCGGCGCCGGTTCGATCGGCACGTCCGAACTGTTGGTACGTGCCCAGGCGACGGGCGCGCTGCCGAACCTCAACGAACACGTCGGTAAGGGCTGGGGAACGAACGGCGACGCCGGGATGGTGCGCTCGTTCGGCTTCAGTGACGGCACCGAGCAAGCCGCACCGTCGGCATCACGGATCGTCGACGAGTCGGGAATGCCCCTCTCCCTGGAAAACTGGTACGTCCCCGGGCTACCCGTCAACATCGGCATGCTCGGAACCTTGGGTATGACCCTCGATTCGCAGCGCGCCGACTTCGCCTACGACGGCGGCTCCGATCGGGTGGTGCTGAACTGGCCGAAGAACGGCAACGACGCCACCGTCGAGGCCCTGCGCGCCGTCCAGAACAAGATGGCCTTTGCCGGCACCACGCTGCCGTCCGCCTTGCCGTTCGCGAAGGACGTCAATTCCTCGTTCACCGCGCATCCCCTCGGCGGTGCGGTTCTGGGAAAGGCCACTGACGGCTACGGGCGAGTCAAGGGCTACGACGGCCTGTACGTGATGGACGGCGCTGCCATTCCGGGCAGCACCGGCACCGTCAATCCGTCACTGACCATCACTGCTCTGGCGGAGCGGAACATCGCTCAGATCATCAAGTCCGGACGCTGAAACACTTCAGCGCCCGGACCTGCCGGTGATTCTCGAGGTTTACTCCCCCTCGAGTTCGCCTTCGGTTTCGAGGTACACCTGACGCAAGCCGTCGAGTGTCTTCTGCTCGGGGTGCTCCCACATGTTGCGCTCGGCGGCTTCGAGGAGCCGCTCGGCGATTCCGTGCAGGGCCCACGGGTTGGATTGCGTCATGAACTTCTGGTTCTGCTCGTCCAGAACGTAGGTCTCGGCGAGCTTTTCGTACATCCAGTCCGCGACCACGTTGGTGGTGGCGTCGTACCCGAAGAGGTAGTCGACCGTGGCCGCCATCTCGAAGGCACCCTTGTACCCGTGACGGCGCATCGCGTCGAGCCAGCGGGGATTGACCACGCGCGCCCGGAAGACACGTGCGGTCTCTTCCGAAAGTGTGCGTGTGCGAACCGATTCCGGCCTAGTGCTGTCGCCGATATATGCCTCGGGCGACTTTCCGGTCAGCGCGCGCACGGTGGCAACCATGCCGCCGTGGTACTGGAAGTAGTCGTCCGAATCGGCGATGTCGTGCTCACGTGTGTCGGTGTTCTTGGCCGCCACGTTGATTCGACGGTAAGCACTGCGCATGTCGTCGGCTGCCGGGATTCCGTCGAGCCCACGGCCGTACGCGAAGCCGCCCCAGTTGGTGTACACCTCGGCGAGGTCGTCGTCACCGCGCCAGGTCTTGGAGTCGATGAGTTGCAGCAGTCCGGCGCCGTAGGTTCCGGGCTTCGAACCGAAGATACGGGTGGTCGCACGCCTGGCGTCGCCGTGCTCGGCAAGGTCGGCCTGTGAGTGGGCGCGCACGTAGTTCTGCTCGTCCGTCTCGTCCAGTGCCGCGACCAGCTGAACGGCGTCGTCGAGCAGTGCGAGCACGTGCGGGAACGCATCACGGAAGAATCCGGAGATGCGGACGGTGACGTCGATGCGCGGGCGGCCGAGTTCTTCGAGATCGATGACTTCGAGGTTGACGACGCGTCGGCTTGCTTCGTCCCAGACGGGGCGAACACCGAGGAGCGCGAACACTTCGGCGATGTCATCGCCGGAGGTACGCATGGCGGCGGTTCCCCACACCGACAGACCCACCGAGCGCGGGTATTCGCCGTGATCGGCGAGATAGCGAGCGGCGAGCGACTCGGCCATCGCCTGACCGGTCTCCCATGCCAAGCGTGAAGGAACTGCCTTGGGGTCGACGGAGTAGAAGTTACGACCAGTGGGAAGAACGTTGATCAGGCCGCGGAGCGGTGACCCACTCGGACCCGCGGCGATGAATCCGCCGTCGAGCGCGTGCAGGACCTGCTTGATCTCGTTGTCGGTCTGCCGAAGACGCGGAACCACTTCGGTGGCCGCGAACTGCAGGATCTTCACGACGGTCTCGTCGTCGCTGAGTTGTTCTGCCGCAGCGGGGTTCCAATCGGCGTCGTACATGCCGCGAACCAGTGCGTGCGCCTTTTCCTCGACGTCGTCGACACGGCTGCGCGACTCGTCGCCGTCTTCGCTGAGCCCGAGTGCTTCACGCAAACCGGGGACGCTCTGTTCGCCGCCCCACATCTGACGGGCACGCAGCATGGCGAGGACCAGTTCGATTTCGGCGTCGCCCTGGGGTGCACGGCCGAGAATGTGCAGACCGTCGCGGATCTGGACGTCCTTGATCTCGCACAGCCAACCGTCGACGTGCAGGAGCATGTCGTCGAACACGTCTTCTTCAGGCCGCTCGGCGAGGCCGAGGTCGTGGTCCATCTTGGCGGCACGCATCAGTGTCCAGATCTGCTGGCGAATAGCCGGGAGCTTGGACGGATCGAGTGCGGAAATGTTGGAGTGCTCGTCGAGCAGTTGCTCGAGGCGGGAGATGTCGCCGTAGCTTTCGGCACGGGCCATCGGCGGGATCAGGTGATCGACGAGCGTCGCGTGAGCACGACGCTTGGCCTGTGTTCCTTCGCCCGGGTCGTTGACCAGGAACGGGTAGATCAGCGGCAGGTCGCCGAGCGCTGCGTCGGTGCCGCAGTTGCTGGACATGCCGAGTGTCTTGCCCGGCAACCATTCGAGGTTGCCGTGCTTGCCGAGGTGCACAACGGCGTCGGCGCCGAATCCGCCGTTGTCCGGGGTGGCAGCGATCCAGCGGTAGGCCGCGAGGTAGTGGTGGCTCGGCGGCAGATCCGGGTCGTGGTAGATCGCGACAGGCTTTTCACCGAATCCCCGTGGCGGCTGGACCATGAGGACGATGTTGTTGAATCGCAGTGCCGCGATGACGATTTCGCCGTCCGGATCCTGCGAGCGATCGACGTACAACTCGCCGGGCGCTGTGCCCCAGTGTTCTTCGACTCCGCTGCGCAGTTCCTCGGGCAGGGTGGCGAACCAGTCGCGGTACTTCGCTGCCGAGATGCGGATCGGATTGCCCTCGAGCTGCTCGGCAGTGAGCCAGTCGGGATCCTGTCCGCCGGCCGCGATCAGGGCGTGGATCAGCGCATCGCCGTCCTTGGCCGCCAGGCCGGGAACTGCGTCAGGGCCGTCGACCGGACCGAGGTCGTAACCGGCAGAACGCATTTCGGTGAGCAGATCGATTGCGCTCGCCGGAGTGTCGAGGCCGACGGCGTTGCCGATACGGGCGTGCTTGGTCGGGTACGCCGAGAGCATCAGAGCAACGCGACGCTGGGTGGTCGGAATGTGACGAAGCTTGCCGTGACGGACTGCGATGCCGGCGACACGGGCAGCGCGCTCGACATCGGGGACGTACGTGGACAGCCCGTCGGAGTCGATTTCCTTGAAGGAGAACGGGACGGTGATGATGCGACCGTCGAACTCCGGCACCGCCACCTGCGTCGCGACGTCGAGAGGCGACAGTCCGTCGTCGTTCTCGTCCCAGGTGGCGCGGCTACTGGTCAGGCACAGCCCCTGCAGGATCGGGACGTCGAGTGCAGCGAGTGCGGCGACGTCCCAGGCTTCGTCGTCCCCACCAGCGGACGCGGTGGCGGGCTTGGTGCCGCCGGCAGCAAGAACTGTCACGACCATAGCGTCGGCGCGGCGGAGCGTGCTCAAAAGTTCGGCTTCTGCGGTTCGCAGAGATGCGCAGTAGATCGGGAGCGCGGTGCCACCGGCCTCGGCGACCGCGTCGCACAACGCCTGGATATACCGGGTGTTTCCGGCCAAATGCTGGGCGCGGTAGTACAGAACTGCGATGACCGGACCGCTCGCCGAGTCGAGATCGGGCGCGAAATCAGCGATGCCCCAGGAAGGCAGGTGAGCCGGCGGCTCGAAACCGTGGCCGGTGAGCAGGACGGTGTCGGAGAGGAAGTGGTGCAACTGTGCCAGATTCTGTGCGCCACCCTCGGCCAGGTAGTTGTGCGCCTCGGCAGCAACACCGGCGGAGACCGTCGAGCACTCCATGAGGTCGGCATCCGGCGCGTGCTCGCCGCCGAGAACGACTACGGGCAGTCCGGAGGCGAGGACCATCTCCAAGCCGTCTTCCCAACTGCGACGGCTGCCGAGAATACGAACGATCACGAGGTCGACGCCGTCGAGCAAGGGCGGCAAGTCCTCCGAGACCAGCAAGCGTGAGGGGTTGGCCCAGCGATAGGAGACGCCGTCGCCGGCTTCCTGGCTGGCGCGGGCGCTCAGCAGATCGGTGTCGGACGTGGAGAGCAGAAGAATCACGGGTGAAGCCTTCCTGGGGTTTCGCGCCCCGTGGCACAGATCTGTCATCGACGGCGGTTGAGGGTCTGACTTGTGTTTCCGAGCGGAAACACGTCCCGCTCGAGCAACACTCACAGTGGCGCGACCGCACCGGACTTTCACCGGTTTCCTCAACTGCCGTCACTGGTGGTGGTGATGCTACCGGTCCGCAGAAGGCACTCATGACAGGTCGTACCCTGGAGCCATGCCCACGGACCGTTCACAGCCAGACGCGTGCCCGGGTGCACTGCAAGTTCACCACGCCGCCGACGGCGCGCTGGCACGCGTGCGCCTACCCGGCGGACTCCTCACCCCGGTCCAATTGCAGACGCTCGCCGACGCAGCGCGCGATCTCGGCAACGGGCAGATGGAACTCACCTCGAGGGGCAACGTCCAACTGCGCTCGGTCTCGGACCCCGAAGCCTTCGCGGCGCGAATCGCGTCGGCCGGCCTGCTGCCGTCCGCGACGCACGAGCGAGTGCGCAACATCCTCGCGTCCCCACTGTCCGGCCGTATCGGGGGCGTAGCCGACATTCGTGAACTGGTCCACCGTCTCGATTCGGCGATCCAAGCGGATCAAGCATTGGCGGATCTGCCAGGGCGAACCCTGTTCACCCTCGACGACGGGCGCGGAGACATCACCGGGCTACGGGGCGATTTCGGACTCCATGCGCGCAGCGCCACCGAGCATTCACTGGTGCTCGCCGGTCACCACACCACTCATCTCGTCCAGGCGGACGACGCCGTCGAATTGCTCCTCGAGGCGGCTCGATCATTCCTCGACGTCCGCGACAAGCACTGGCGCCTGGCCGAGGTTCCGGACGGAATCGAACGCACCCTCGAGCAGCTGGGTCTGAGCGCCGAGTCCACCGGTGCTGCGGACCTCACGCCGGATGCACGGCCCACCATCGGCTGGCTCGAGCAGCGCGACGGGACCGTAGCCCTGGGCGGAGGCTTGCGATTCGGGCTGCTCGACGCTCGGCTGGCCGAGTTCCTGGCCGCCGTCGACAAGCCCGTTGTCGTGACGCCGTGGCGATCGGTGCACATCTTCGACCTCGACGAATGGGCTGCCGAGCAGGTAGTCCGGGTGTTGGCGCCGATGGGGTTGATCTTCGACGAGAACTCACCGTGGCTCGACGTCACCGCCTGCACCGGAAGCCCGGGATGCGAGAAGTCGCTCGCCGATGTGCGCGCCGACGCGATCACCGCGGTCGAGCAGGCAGAACTTCCGGTTGTCGGGCGCCAGCACTGGGCCGGGTGCGACCGCAGCTGCGGACGTCCCCGCGGGGACGTAGCGGATGTGATCGCGACGGGTGACGGTTACCGGGTGAATCCGCCCGATCGGTGATGCCTCTATCGTGTGGCACATGATCGAGTACATCCGTGACGGCGCGGAAATCTATCGCCAGTCCTTTGCCACCATTCGGGCCGAAGCCGACCTGAGCCGTTTCCCGGCGGATGTCTCGCAAGCTGTAGTGCGCATGATTCATGCAAGTGGCCAGGTCGATCTCGTCGACGACGTCGCCTTCACACCCGGTGTCGTCTCGGCTGCGCGCGCAGCTCTGCGCGACGGCGCGCCGATCTTCTGCGACGCCCAGATGGTGGCTGCCGGCATCACGCGCAAGCGTCTGCCCGCCGGCAACGACGTCATCTGCACCCTCGGCGATCCGCGGGTTCCCGTGCTGGCGTCGACCATCGACAACACTCGCTCGGCGGCTGCTCTCGAACTGTGGGGAGCCAAGCTCGAGGGCGCTGTTGTCGCGATCGGAAACGCACCCACCGCACTGTTCCATCTCCTGAACCTCATCGAAGCCGGCGCACCCCGTCCGGCCGCCATCGTCGGAGGTCCGGTCGGCTTCATCGGCGCTGCCGAGTCGAAGGAAGCCCTCATCGAACACGCCAGCGGGATCGATCATCTCGTTCTCCGCGGCCGACGCGGCGGCAGCGCGATCACCGCCGCCGTCGTCAATGCGATTGCGAGCGAAGTCGAATGAGTGCAGGCAAGCTCTGGGGTGTCGGTATCGGCCCCGGCGATCCCGAATTGGTGACCGTCAAGGCTGCCCGCGTCATCGGCGAGGCCGATGTGGTTGCGTTCCACTCCGCGCGGCACGGCAAGAGCATCTCCCGCGGAGTTGCAGCGCCGTACATGCGCGAAGGACAGATCGAAGAACACCTCGTCTACCCCGTGACCACCGAGACCGTTGATCATCCCGGCGGATACCAGGGCGCGATGGACGAGTTCTACGAAGCAGCTGCCGAACGGCTGGCAGTTCACCTCGCGGCCGGTCGAACCGTCGCGTTGCTCGCCGCCGGCGATCCGCTCTTCTACAGCTCCTACATGCACATGCACAAGAGACTGGCCGATCGCTTCGACGCCGAAGTGATTCCCGGCGTCACCTCCGTCAGCGCGGCATCTGCTGCACTCGGAAAGCCGCTGGTCGAGGGTGAAGAGATCCTCACGATCCTGCCCGGAACGTTGCCGCAGGCCGAGCTGACCAGGCGGCTCAAGGAAACCGACGCCGCGGCCATCCTCAAGCTCGGACGTACCTTCCCACCGGTCCTCCAATCGCTCGAGGATTCCGGTCGCCTCGGCGAGGCCCACTACGTCGAGCGCGCGAGCACCACACGTCAACGCGTCGAATCCGCTGCGGAGGTCGACCCGGACGGAGTTCCGTACTTCTCGATCGCCATCGTTCCGAGCCCGTCGAACAACCCTCGACCTGCGACCGAGTCTCGCGGCGAGGTGGTCGTGGTCGGACTCGGGCCGGGCGACACCGCCTGGACCACACCCGAAGTGGCGCATGAGCTTTCGTTGGCCACCGACCTCGTCGGCTACGGCCCGTACGTCGATCGCGTGCCGACGCGTCCGGGCCAGCGTCGCCATTCCAGCGACAACCGCGTCGAAGCGGAACGCGCCGCGATGGCGTTGGACCTGGCGAAGAACGGCGCCCGTGTAGCTGTCGTCTCCTCGGGTGATCCCGGCGTATTCGCCATGGCTGCAGCAGTTCTCGAAGTTGCCGCCGAAGACCAGTGGCGCGGGGTGCCGGTCCGCATCCTTCCCGGCATGACGGCGGCAAACGCTGTCGCCAGTCGCGTCGGCGCTCCCCTCGGGCACGACTACGCGGTGCTCTCGTTGTCTGATCGCCTCAAGCCGTGGGATGTCGTCGCGCGCCGTATCTCGGCAGTTGCAGCCGCAGACATGGCATTTGCGGTCTACAACCCGGCGTCGAAGTCCCGGACGTGGCAGGTCCAAGCCATGAAGGACCTCGTGCTCGAGCACCGCTCCCCCGAGACTCCCGTCGTCATCGGCCGCGATGTTGCCGGTGCCGAGGAATCAGTTCGCGTCGTGACCCTCGGCGAGCTCGAGCCTTCCGAGATCGACATGCGAACTCTGCTGATCGTCGGCTCCTCGATGACGACGGTCGTCGAAACCGGTTCGGGCCGTCAGGTGTTCACCCCGCGGCGCTACCCGGAGTGAACATCGCACAGCGATAGCATGGCCTCATGCCCGTCAACCGGACCCGGAAAGCCAGATACGCGCGTAGGCGCAAACGCCGAATGGATCTGATGGAGCACGACCTGTCCGTCGAGCAGTGGTCCGCGCTCAAAGCGGCCTGGGGTGGCTGCGCGTACTGCGGCGAGCCGGACGAGTCGCCGCAGCGTGACTGTGTGCTGGCGATCTCCCGCGGTGGGCGCTACACGCTCGACAACATCGCACCGGCTTGCCGCTCGTGCAATGCGAGCAAATGCAACAGCGAGGTCACTCTCTGGTTGCGGCGCAAGGGTTATGACGAGAAGGCCTTCCTCCTGCGCCACGCGGAGATAGGGATCGAGATGAGGGCGCAGTTCTCGGAGCAGTCGTGACGGCCCCGGACGAGTTGCGCCTGATTCTCGACGAGCTCATGGAGTTCGAACCTCTGTTTCACCGAACTCGAGTAGCGATGTCAAGCGCCGAGTTCGATGCGGTCGTCGACCCGGAGTTCCGGGAGATCGGAGCCTCCGGCGCTCGATACACCCGCGACTACGTGCAGTCGGCAGTCGCGAGCCGGCGACTCCGCGGCGAGGTGAACGACGCCGCCGAACTCGGGTGGAGGGTTGACCGACCCGCGCTGAGCCGGATTGCACCTGACACGTATCTGGTGACTTACCGGCTGGTGCAAGCGCAACGAGTTACCGAGCGATCATCCATCTGGCGGTTCACCGAGAATCGATGGAGCGTGTTGTTTCATCAAGGCACAGTCGTCGAAAGTGGTTTGGAAGCGTGAACAGCTCCCGACTCCGCCTCGGGAGAGAGAATTGCACGGTGTGGGCACTTACACCTTGCGCACTCCGCTGACCCACGGTGATACTAGATGCAGTATCAATATTGCATGGGGAAGAGAGACAAGCTGCTCGCGCAAATGCGGACCGCGCCGCAGAACGTCACCTACGACGAACTGTTCGCACTCTGCATCGATGTCTTCGGTCAGGCCAGGCAGAACGCCGGGTCTCACGCCAAGTTCCAGACGCCGTGGCCGGGACCACGCATCAACATTCAAAAGGGTTCGGGCGGTAAGGCCAAGCAGTACCAGGTAGGGCAAGTTCTGGCAGCAATCGAACGCATGGAAGGAGAATCGCGGTGATCCCCGCAGTGGAGCACTACACATACCGAGTCGAGTGGTACGAACCCGACGGAGAGTTCCTGGGAACCTGCACGGAGTTCCCTGGCCTGTCGTGGCTCGCGGATACTCAAGCAGCCGCCCTCGACGGCATCCGTACAGCGGTGGCCGAGACGCTCGCGGACATGGCAGAGACAGGTGAGCGGATCCCCGAACCGCTGAGCGAGCGCGGATATTCGGGCAAGTTCCAGGTCCGGATCACCCCGACTTTGCACCGCAAGCTGGCACGCGCCGCCGCCGAGGAAGGGGTTTCCCTCAACGCGTTGATCTCCGAACGTCTCGCGTCCGCGTGATCGACGGGGTACCGAGGGAAGGTCGATCTCGCACTAAGCCCAAGCGCTGGAGCGTGTTGTTCCAATCAAGTCACAGCGGTTGAAAGGGATTTGTAAGCGTGAACGAATCGATCCACAACCCCACCATTCCGCTTTGGGTGGACATCACCTTCACCGTCTTCGTTCTTGCCTGGATCTTCATCACGATTAGCGCGCTCGTGGCGATCGTGCGCACCGACTTCGACCGCTCGGGCGGCAAATTCTGGTGGTCGGCACTGGTGATCGCGGTGCCTGTACTCGGTGCGCTCGTCTGGTTGCTGTTCGGTCGACCCCCGCGTGACTCCAGGTCCCGAACCTGATCTACACCGACGGCCCGGCAGTAGTCTGAGTACGGTCCGGTGCTGTCACTCTGCGCGTATCAGGGGAGAACAACGAGATGAGACCACTTCGATACTCGATCAACGTCACCCTCGACGGCTGCTGCCATCACGAGGCGGGGCTCCCACCCGACGAGGAGTCGATGCGCTACTGGACCGCTCAGATGGAACGCGCCGATGCTTTGCTGTTCGGCCGGGTGACCTACGAGATGATGGAGTCGGCGTGGCGGAAGCCTGCAACGGGCGCGTGGCCTGACTGGATGGACGAGTGGGAGATCCCGTTCGCCGAGGCAATGGACCGGGCGAAGAAGTACGTCGTGTCGAACACGCTGAGCGGGGTCGATTGGAATGCCGAACTCGTGCAAGGCGACTTGGGGCCAGCAGTTCAGCGACTCAAGGAGCAGCCCGGCGAAGGCCTGTGGGTTGGCGGCGTGACACTCCCCCTGGCATTGGCAGACCTGGGACTGATCGACGAGTACGAGTTCGTTGTGCAACCGGTCCTTGCCGGACACGGACCGACGTTGCTCGCCGGTCTGCACGAGCGCATCCGACTCGAACTCGTCGATCGCCACGAGTTCCAGTCGGGTGCAGTCGCCGTGCGATATCGGCCCACTCAAATACCGCCCCCGGGTCAGGTATCGGACGGGTAGTCGACGCATGGCTGGACATGCGCGGTTGAAACACATGTCGTCGCCTCAGTTCGGACGCGAGAAGAGTTTCCAGTCTTGTTCGGTGTTCGGTATTGACCGGATACTCGGCACATCACGAGCATTAGCCACCGAAGTTCTCCGGACAATCCTCGACGAGATCGAAGCATCGAACTGGATCACGAACAAGGTCGTTCCGCCCGGCGGACCGTAAGGACCACTCGTCGCTATCGAACACTCTGGCCCCTTATTCCACGGGCACTGCACCTCGAGCTGTAAGCACCCCCGGTCGAGGGCCATGCTAGCGCGCACCCTCGCGCGCCTCAGTAAAAATGGCCAAGCTGGACGGCTACCGGCGAGCGAAGGATCGAAATCGCATCGGCGTCCGACACAGGCCGGCCGCCGATACGTGGTCACGTCAGCTCACAGGAGCGCTACCGCTCCCGCCGAGGTGGCGGGCGAAGAACCGAGCCGAACTGTCTCGCTCGTAGTCGGGCACGGGATAGTGCCTGCCCGAGTAGGCGTGCAGCGTCTTCTCCTTCGAACCGAAGGCATCGAACAACGCGACCCCTGACGTGCGGTCGTAATCCTTGTCGTCCCAAGGGATCCGGTACTCGACCGGGACCGTGAGCTTTCGTGCCGCTTCGATGAGGGAGTCGTCCACAAAAACTCCCCCGAAGCTCACGGCAGCGATCCTGGATTCGACCGGACCCAACATGAGCCCGGTCACGACCCCTAGCGACACGCCGCCGAAGCCGATCGGAGCGTCGGCGTTGACGTCGGGCAGCGTTTGCAGAGCGTCGATGGTCGCCTGCCATTCCGGCACTGCACGCTCCGCCAACGATCGGTTGTACTCGACGACGATCGGGGCGATCGGCTCGTGGGCCGCCCTAGCCTGGTGGATCGCCTCGACCCACTGTTCGTCCTGTGTGTTCCGCGGCCGGTCGCCGTGTCCGGGCGCGTCGATCGCGGCGACTGTGAACCCGTGGGAGCTCACACTGTGGAGTGCGCTGGCAACCAGTCCTGGTGCCTTCTTGTGCATGCCGCCGGAGTGCCCGGACAGCAGAAGGGGTGATTCGACAGATCCGGACGCGGGTGACCAGAGCACACCGGTGATGTCGTCCAGAGTGAAATGGCGTTCGACGACCCCGTTCAACGTCGTCTCGGAAGTGAATTCGATGGTCTGAGAATTGGATTGCATGGTGTTACCTTTCGGGATGCCTACTCGAGGCGCTCCCGGCGACACCTACGTCAATCGCCGATCCGTGAACACGAGTGGGAGCACCCACATGGTTACAGCGTTCATGGGTCTCACCTCCTGGCGTGTTGTCACGGTCTCGCACAAGCTATCAATCCGAACCGAAGCTCGTCCAATCATTTTTCCAGCGCGCCCGACAGCGGTCAAACCCGCGATCGGTCGACGCTCGCGCGGACGGCACGGATGTAGCGGCGCGTCACAAACGCCTGAACTCGACGTCCGATCGGAGCGCCGAGACGTACCCACCACGTTCCAGGCTTGGAGAATGCGACGATCTCGATACGAACCGCTTGGCTGGTCTCGTCGAAATGGACGACAAACAATTCCTCCCCGCATTCGGGGTGGCCTGCGCGGGTTCCGTACGCGAAGCCCTTGCGATTGGCGTCGTCGACGACATAGACGATCCGAACCGGGATAGCCACCGGGCCGAGTCCGAAAGTCGCATCCTGACCTGCCACCGCGGTCGGGGCTGCCGTACGGACGGTAAGACCGGCTCCGCGGTGCATTCCCCATTCCAGGACGGTACGAGCTGCAACCGCGAAATCTTCACGTCCGGATCCGACCGTCGCGATCTCGTGAACGTGGTGATAACCGGCGGGGAGAACGCCTGACGTCGCGCCCACCTCGAGGTACGTCAGTCCGCCCGGGCCGGACGCCATCACTG
This sequence comes from Rhodococcus sp. P4_F3_2, assembly GCF_056401335.1. NCBI lineage: Bacteria > Bacillati > Actinomycetota > Actinomycetes > Mycobacteriales > Nocardiaceae > Rhodococcus > Rhodococcus sp. P4_F3_2. Next base: position 98,466 of record NZ_JBFUJN010000018.1, on the reverse strand, counting down.
CTCGCGTCGGTGGCTGAGGATGTTGATCACGTGACCGTCGGGGTCGGTGGCGAAGAACCTGCGCACACCCCACGGCTCCTCGGTGACGGGATAGACGATCGTGTCGCCGCGTTGCACTGCGGCCTCGTACGCCGCATCGAGATCGTCCACCTCGACGGAGACGTCCGGCACGACGGGCGCATGAGCGTCGTGCGTCATGACGCTGATCTGCAAGGACGGATCCGTCGGCGAAGCCAACGTCACGATCCACCCGTGATCCATGACAACTTCGAGGCCCAGCACTTCGGTGTAGAAGCGCTGCGCGGCCTCGAGCGAACTACTCGACAGATCCGAAACTATCCGCGTAACGGCCATGTCCCGCAGGCTACGCCGCCGCCGGAGTCCACCGCGACTTGACGAGGCGCTCGATGTCACCGGAAAGTTCGTCGCTGACGATTCCCGGAAGCAGGATCTGCCACATCTCGTCGACACGATCCGGAAGGTCCGAGCGTCGGGTGAGTACGTTCGAAACCAGCTGTACTCCGGTGAATGCCGAGGGCATGAACCTGCCGAACGATTCTGCACTGACCGATTTTCGGATTTCACCTTCCGCCTGAGCTCTGGCGGTGAGATCGGTGATTGCCGAGATCCATTCGGCGTACGGTTCCACCGGCCCCTCGTACGTACTCAGTTCCAGCGTGAGGCGAATGCCCGCGCGAACGATCGGCTCATCAACGATCTGGCGTGCCATTTCGTGCGTGAGCATGATCATCTGTTCCAACGGGTCCTTGCCCGTCGCGGAAATCGCCTGCACCGATTCGATCGAGAGCCGATGCTGTTCGGCAATGATGAATTGCGCGAGCTCGTCCTTCGACGCGAAATGGAAGTACAACGCGCCCTTGGTAGTACCGGCCCCCGAGACTATGTCGGCCATGCTGGTGCTGCCGTAACCAGTCTTCTCGAACTGCGCGGCCGCGCCGGCAACGATTTGCTGCCGAGTCAGCTCGGCGCGTGCTTGCTTGACCACTGAATCCCTCTCGTCCTCCAAAGGCCCCCGCCCAGCAAACCCCACGGTTCGCGCCACACTCCAGCTATACCCAAAAACTTCACAATTGCCCCACATTACCAGCGCTCCTTCCATTGCTTCAATTACGAATGCAACAAAGGCGCTGGTCAGACGTCCGATTTAGAGGGAATCTCCTCTCCCCAACGTGCTTTCGTCAACCCGCGCACGGTCCACCAACTCTCCGACGAGGAGCGTCAACTCCATCATCTGGTCCGTGATTTCCTCACGCAACTGCGTTGCATCTGCCTCGGAAATCGCGCCGGACTTGGTATCGAAAGACATCAACAACTCGATATTGGTGCGAAGTGCAGTCAACGGAGCCAGAAGGTCCTGGCCCGCTTCGGTGATCAGACTTCTCTGGCGCGCCCGCGATTCCGACAACGTCCCGAGCATCCGATTGAAACTGACTGTCAACGACGCCAACTCGTCGTCGCCGGTCACCGGAATCGGCGCAAGATCATCCGTTTCGGCAACCCGCCGCGTTGCCGCAGTGAGTCGCGCAATTGGTCGTAATCCTGTGCGTGCCACAGCATCTCCGGCCGCGTAAGCGAGTGCGATACCGGCCGCCCCGAGTGCCGCCAACACCACTGCGAGTCGCTTGAGGACCGAACGTGTCGGCCCCAAGGATTGCGCGACAACCAAAGTTTGGCCCGCAACCGAGGGCTCGACAAGAATTCGATACGCATCGACGGTTGCGATCGTCTGCGACGAATTGCCGTCTGCGATCGACCTGATGGCGTCTGCGCTGGTGCTGAACGGCGGCAGACCGGGAGTCGCCGTCACCAATGCGCCGTCGGCAGTGAGAAGCCCCACCGCCTGGATGACCGCTGTATCCGCGCCGGCCGTCAATCCCAGAACCGGTGTGACACCGCCGAAATTGACGGTGTCGGTGATCGCGTCACTCGTGCGCTCGAGTTGTCGATCGACGTTGCCTTGCAAATACGCGTTGAACACGATGTACACCGCCGACGCCGACACGATCACCGCGATCGCCACCAGGCCTGCAGTCAGCAATTTCACGCGCGCATGGAGCGTCCGCACGTGAATTCCCGATGGTTTTCGACGGCTCATTCCGGGAACCGACACTCTCATGCGCGGTCCCGCAGTGCGGCGTCGAAAGATCCCAACATCCCTACAGGCCCCGGCTTCGGTGTCGAATGCCGGGGCGGTCGCCGGGATCGGTGGTCGTTCGACGACGATCACCGGGATCGACAATTTCCTGGCGGCGACGATCTTTGCGTACGTCTGCTCGCCGCCGCTGTTCTTGGTGATCACGACGTCGATGCCGTGAGTTCTCATCAGATCGACTTCCGCTTCGACGTCGAATGGGCCACGTGCGAGCAGCAATTGCGAGTGAGGTGGCAATGTCCCTGAAGGCGGATCGATGGAACGCACGAGAAACGAGACGTCCTTCACACGGTCGAACGCCGAAACTCCTTGCCTCCCGATCGTCAGAAAAGCACGTGAGCCGACCGTCGGCACCAATTCTGCGGCGTGATCGAGATTGCGTACCGGAAGCCAGGTGTCGCCGGGTTGCTCGCGCCACGGGGGGCGTCGGTACATGGCGTACGGAACGGAATTCGCGCGGCACGCGTCAAATGCATTTTTGGTGATGCGAGCGGCAAACGGATGGGTGGCGTCCAGCACTGCACGAATATCGTTGGCCGACAACCACTCCGAGAGCCCTTCGGCTCCCCCGAACCCACCGATGCGCACTTCCCCCTCCGGCCATCGAGGATCACGAACCCGGCCGGCCAGCGATGTGACAACTTCGAGGTCGGCTGAATCGGCCAACCGAGAAGCGATCACTCGACCTTCACCCGTGCCGCCGAGCAAGAGCACGCGACGACGAGTACCCGTCGGGGTCAGTGTGTGCTTCTCTCACGCGCCGCCGAGTAGAGATAGCTGTCCGGGAATCCTTCAGCAGTCAACACTCGGCCCACGATCACAACGGCCGTCTTCGTGATGCCGACTGCATGAACAAGTTCGACGATCGTCTTCAAAGTGCCTCGAACAACGATCTCCTCGGGCCGCGAGGCGAAGGCGACGACCGCCACAGGGCAGTCCTCGCCGTAATTGTCGGCCAACTCGGATGCGATCTGTTCGATGCGATGAGCGCCGAGGTGAACCACCATCGTTGCGCCGCTGCGGCCCAGGGACCGCAGATCCTCGCCCTCCGGCATTGCCGTCGACAAGGTGGAGACTCGGGTGAGAACAATGGTCTGCGAGACGCCTGGGACGGTCAGCTCACGCCTCAGCGCTGCGGCGGCCGCGGTAAATGCAGGAACACCGGGAATCATGTCGAAATCGACACCCGCGGCGTCCAGGCGACGAGCCTGCTCGGCTACCGCGCTGAAGATCGATGGATCACCGGAATGCAGACGCGCGACGTCCAGCCCGGCCGAATGCGCTTCGACAAGGATCGCGGTGATCTCGTCCAGGCTCAGGCGAGCAGTGTCCACGACCTGCGCCCCGACCGGGCACCACTCGAGCAACTCCGCTGGGACAAGGCTGCCGGCGTACAAGCACACAGGGCTCGCAGCGATGATGCGTTGCGCGCGGACAGTGATCAGATCTGCCGCACCGGGACCCGCACCGATGAAATGAACGGTCATTGTGTGGATTCCTCCGGCGTATCTGTGCCTGCGCCTGCAGACGGCTGACTTTTTGTGACGGACCATTGGACCACCGGAAGTTGCGGTCGCCAAACGTTGAACGCGCCCAAAGGCTCGGCGCGCTGCACCTGAAAGCGTCGCAGCGTCCCACCCTGGCGACTCATCCAGCCGAGCAGCAACGATTCGGACTCGGCGGTCACGGCGTTGGCAACCAGACGCCCGCCCACGCTCAACTGCTCCCAGCACGCTTCGAGCATTCCCGGTTGCGTGACGCCGCCGCCGACGAACACCGCATCGGGACGCCGAACCTCTTCCGCAAACGCCTCGGGCGCGGTCCCTTTCACTGCCAACGCAGGCACGCCGAGATTGAGTGCATTGGCACCGATCTGCGATACCCGGCTCGCCACTTTCTCGAATGCTGTTGCAGTGCAACGCGGGTGGGTTCTCATCCACTCGATGGCGACGGTGCCCGACCCTCCGCCGACGTCCCAGAGGTGTTCTCCCGGCGCCGGTGCGAGTGCACACAACGTCAATGCGCGGATCTCCTGCTTGGTCATCTGACCGTCGCCGACAAACGCAGCATCCGGTAGACCCGGGATTCGAGTCAGCCGCAACGGATGATCGACCGAGATGCACTCGACGGCCAGAACGTTCAACGCGTCCACGTCCTCGTCCGCGTGATCCCACTCGTCCGCCACCGTGACGGTCCGCGATTCCTCGGCCCCGCCCAGCTGGGCCAGTACAGTCAGAGTCGATCGTCCGAAGCCCGCGCCGGCCAACAGACGTGCCACCTCCCCCGGTGTCGAGCGCCCGTTGCTCAGAACCAAGAGGCGCGCGCCATCGACCACTGCCGCCAAGACGGTCGCCGAGTCTCGGTTCACCAGGCTCACGATGTCGACCTCGGCCGATGCCCATCCCATTCGCGCGCTCGCCAACGCCACCGACGACGGGTGCGAGATCACTCGCACGTTGTCCGCGCCGAGCAGCCGGACCAACGTGACGCCGAGGCCGTGGAACATCGGGTCACCGCTGGCGAGCACACATACTTTGCGGTCCGCGTTCTCGGCGAACATCGACGGCAACGCCGGAATCATCGGAGACGGCCAGGTGAGCCTGGTGGGCGCACGCCGTGCCCCGAGATGTGCCGCCGGGACCAAGTCCAGCTGGCGCGGCGACCCCATCAGGACCTCCGCACCGAGGATTGCACCCTGCGCGCTCTCGGACAGCCCTTCCCAGCCGTCGGCGCCGATGCCGACGATCACCACCGGGTGTGCGGTCATCGCGGCATCCGGCGCCAGATCGTCTGAGGCAGAAGCCGCATGACGAAGAACACCGGCTGCAGAATTCGCGGAACCCACACCCGAGTCGCCCCGGAGTTCAGTCCCCGTACGACGGCGTCGGCGACCTGCGACGGAGTGCTCGACATCGGGGCAGGCGACATTCCCTCGGTCATCTTCCCGATGACGAACCCTGGCCGTACCAGCATCAACTGCACGCCCGAACCGTGCAGCGCGTCGCCCAGACCGCTGGCAAAACCGTCCAAGCCGGCCTTTGCGCTCCCGTAGACGTAGTTGGCGCGGCGAACCCGAACGCCGGCGACGGACGAGAACACCACGATCTTTCCGGTTCCCTGTCGGCGCATGATCTCCGCGAGGTGCGTGAGGATGCTGATCTGCGCCACGTAGTCGGTGTGCACCACCGCGACCGCATGCGCCGCGTCGGTTTCGGCACGCGCCTGATCGCCGAGAATTCCGAAGGCCAGCACTGCAACCGAAATCCGACCGTGCTCGGCGACTACGGCCTCCAGGAGGTCTCCGTGCGTGTCGACGGCGTCGGCGTCGAACTCGACGGTGGAGACGCCGACCGCTCCGGCGTTCCTGAGCATCTGCTCCTGCTCCGACAGCTCGCCGCTGCGTCTGGCAGCCAGAACGATGTTGCGGCCCGGCGCGAGCCTGACCGCGATCTCGAGGCCGATCTCACTTCGTCCGCCGAGGAGCAGTACCGTCTCGATGTCATTCACGTTCGCACCCGCAGTCACCGCTCCAGTGTCCTGGATTACCGTCGTGGCATGACGCTCACCCCCTCCACCACGCCATCGGCACAGCAGACTCTCACCGAAGACGGGCTGAAGTTCGTCGGTGAATACCACCTCGCGACACTCACGACGTTGCGTCCGAACGGCACCCCACACGTCGTGGCCGTCGGGTTCACCTGGGACCAGGAAGCCGGAAAGGCGCGCGTGATCACCAGCGGTGGTTCACAGAAGGCGATAAACGCAGCGCGTGGCGGATACGCCGCAGTCAGTTCGGTCGACGGTGGTCGTTGGCTCACGCTCGAAGGGCCGGCACGCGTGCTCGCCGACGAGGACTCCGTGGCCGACGCCGTTCGGCGCTATGCCGAGCGGTACCGCCAGCCACGGGTCAACCCAGCGCGCGTGGTCATCGAAATCGACGTCACACGCATCCTCGGGTCCGCGGCGTTCAAGGAAAGCTGATCAGCCGAGGACAGTCAGGCCGTGCGGACGGTTGTTGAACGACTCGCAACCGTCGGCGGTCACGACAACGATGTCCTCGATACGGGCACCCCAACTGCCGCGGAAGTAGATTCCCGGTTCGATGCTGAAGGCCATACCTTCGACGAGTTCGATGGTGTTGCCCTCGACGATGTACGGCTCCTCGTGCACGGACAGCCCGATACCGTGACCGGTGCGGTGAACGAAGACCTCCGCAAGACCTTGTGCGGCAAGCACTTCGCGGGCGGCAACGTCGACGGATTCTGCGGATACTCCTGGCCGCACCGAATCGACGGCAGCCTGCTGTGCCGCTTCGAGTACCGCGAACTGCGCTGATACCTCGGCGGACGGCTGCCCCATGCTGTACGTGCGGGTGGAATCCGAGTTGTAGCCGGGCTCGACCGGTCCGCCGATGTCGATCACCACGATATCGCCGCTCTCAATCACCCGGTCCGAAACCTCGTGATGCGGATCGGCGCCGTGCGGGCCTGATCCGACGATCACAAACGCGGCCTCGGTGTGCCCCTCTTCGAGAATCGCCTCCGAAATTGCCTCGCCCACTTCGGCTTCCGTACGGCCGACGATCAAGAACTCGGCCATGCGGGCGTGAACACGGTCGATCGCCGCACCGGCCCGTCGCAACGCCTCGATCTCGGCGTCGTCCTTGACCATCCGCAATTCACGCAATACGCCGGTAGCGAGGATCGGCAACGCGCCCAAGGTGTCTGCGAGCGGGATCAGGTGCAATGCAGGCATCGCATCCGTCACCGCAACCTTGGCGCCGGTCGGGAGTTGCGCCGCCACAATCGCATACGGGTCGACACCGTCGACCCAGTCGAGGACGGTCAGCCCGAGATCGCCCACCGCCGATTCCTTCAACGACGCCAACTCCAAGCGAGGAAGCACGACAGACGCCTTCGCCGTGTCCGCAGCGATGACCAACGCGGTCAAGCGCTCGAACGAGTCGGCCCGAGAACCCGTCAGGTACCGCAGATCCGGGCCTGGAGTCACCACCAGACCGTCGAGTCCTGCTGATCGAGCCAACTCCGCGGCGCGAGCGATACGTGCGCCGTAGACGGCGCTGGAGAATCGGGAATCCTGTTCGGCTGGAGACGTCATGGCTTACAGGTTAGTGCCGACTGGCAGGATGGTGACCATGAGTGGGCCATTGCTTCTCCTCGACGGTGCCAGCCTGTGGTTTCGTGCGTTCTACGCGCTGCCCGAGTCATTCGTCGACCCCGACGGAAGACCTGTCAACGCCGTGCGCGGTTTCACTGACATGGTGGCTTCCCTGATCACCAAACACCAGCCGAGTCGTCTCGCGGTGTGCCTGGACTTGGATTGGCGACCGCAGTTCCGCGTCGATGCAGTCCCGACGTACAAAGCGCATCGCGTCGAAGAAGGCTCTGACGGTTCGTCCGAAGAAGTTCCGGACACGTTGACGCCTCAGGTCGACATGATCATGGACGTGCTCGCAGCAGCAGGAATCGCGACGGCGGGTGCCGTCGGACTCGAAGCCGACGACGTGCTGGGAACGCTTGCCGCCACCGAGCGCGAAGATCTCACCGTCGTCGTCAGTGGTGACCGAGACCTTCTGCAGGTCGTCACCGACGAGTACGTGCCCGTTCGTGTCCTCTACGTGGGCCGTGGCTTGTCCAAGGCAGAACTCTTCGGACCGGTCGAGGTTGCCGAGAAGTACGGAGTACCCGGTGATCGTGCGGGCGAGGCATACGCCGAACTCGCGGTACTGCGCGGAGACGCCTCCGACGGTCTACCCGGCATCAAGGGTGTCGGTGAGAAGACTGCGTCGACGCTGATGCTGCGCTACGGCTCGTTGGCCGGACTTCGCGCGGCCGCAGCTGATCCGGAATCCGACATGGCCAAGGGAATTCGCGCAAAACTCACCTCACCAGAGGCCATCGCTTACCTTGATGCTGCGTTGCCGGTAGTACGAGTGGTTCGCGACGCGGACGTTCAGTTCTCGAAGGACGACCAACTCCCGGCGACCCCCGCCGATCCCGCACGCTTCGAGGAAGTAGCGGCCTCGCTGAACATCGAGCGCTCGGCCGGACGGCTTGCCGCCGCGCTCGAGGCTGCGGCGGCAGGCCGTTCCGACCAGTAGAGCGTCAGCTCGGGCGGCTGACCTCGTACGTGCCGTTGTCGTCGACAAAAGTCACAGTCACGTTCGACTTCACACCCGCGATCGAAAGCGTGCAGGTGAACTTGTTGCCTGACTTGACTTCCTGGTCCGCGGGGCACTGAACGTTGCTCACGTTCTTTGCCCCGTAGGACTCGGTGACGATCTTCTCGACGCCGGCCTGAGCCGCGCTCTGATCGAGTGTGTTCTTGCCGAAGACACCGAACACCAGGGCCACCACGACAGCAGCAAGTACGACGAGAACACCGATCGCACCGAAGATCAAGGGCTTCTTCGACTTACCCGACTGGTTTCCGGGCGCACCGGGACTCGGGAACGGCTGAGCCTGGTTCCACTGATTCTGCTGTCCCGGCGCTTGGCCGGGAGCCGCGGCGCCCCATGCCTGCTGAGGTGCGGCAGCAGGCGGCTGACCCCAGGCCTGGGTCGCGTCAGGTGCCTGCTGTTGCCCGGGCTGACCCCACGGCTGAGCGGGAGGCTGCTGCTGGGGTTGTCCCCACGGCTGTTGCTGGCCGGGTTGTCCTTGTCCAGGTTGCTGCGGCTGACCGTACGCAGGCTGACCACCAGGCTGCCCGGGCTGGCCGTAGGCAGGTTGTCCCCACGGCTGTTGCTGGCCGGGTTGTTGACCGGGCTGCGGTGTTTGACCAGGCTGACCCCACGGCTGCTGCTGGCCGGGCTGCTGGCCGGGCTGCTGACCAGGCTGCTGACCAGGCTGCTGCTGACCGCCCGGCTGCTGAGGATTCTGCCCCCACTGCTGCTCGTTCGGCTGCTGCTGATCACCAGGACCCCATTGCCGATTCGGATCGTTCGGTCCGTAAGGCCCGCTCATGTTCGCCTCCCACTCGAAATACCAGTCTGCGAATCAAACCACATAGTTGCGGTCATGCTGCGTCGACAGCAACTACCCCGCGACGAATTGCAGCTACCGCCCGCGCCGCAGTCTTCGCGACGTCGGCATCCGTCGATGTCAGGCGGACCTGATCGAGGAGATCGATCACCTGACGACACCAACGTACAAAGTCACCCGCAGACAGCGCACGGCCTTGCACTCCGGCCGCGATCAGTGCGTCGACAAGCGAGTTCTCACTCGCCCAGTGATAAACGGCGGTGACGAATCCGAGATCCGGTTCCCGCGTCGGCGGCAGCTTGTGGCGAATCTCGTCCGACCGCAGTTCGCTCCACAATCGTTGAGTGTCGTTGAGGGCGTGACGAAGCGCCGCTGTCGGCACCCGATCAACGGTGTCGCCGTCCCGACGTGATTCGTAGACCACCGAGGAGACGACGGCCGCCAACTCGGCCGGGCTGAGACCTGTCCACGCCCCGGTCCGCAGGCACTCGGCGACCAGGAGGTCGCTTTCCGAGTAGATGCGGCTGAGTCGTCGTCCGGATTCGGTGACTTCGGGCGCTGCTTCGGCAGTCATGTATTCACGCTCTTTGAGTAGCGCAATGATGCGGTCGAACGTCCGCGCCAACGAGTTGGTCGTGGCCGCTGCCTTTTCCCTCATCGACTGCGTTTCCCGGGCCAGCCGGTTGTAGCGCTCACCGATCCGGCTCAGATGTTCACGATCGGGCCAGCTGTGGCACGGATGCGAGCGAATAGCGCGTCGCAAAGTAGCGACCTCGGCGTCATCGGACGCGCCCGCCTTGTGGCGCTTCTTCCGCCGGGGGGCACTGATCCCGGTACTACGCAACGCCGAGGCCAGATCGCGCCGGATCCTTGCGGTGTGGTGATCGACATGCTTGGGCAGGCGCATCTTTCCCAGAACGTCGGCTGCTTCCGGGAAATCACCCGAGGAGAGTCGGCCGGCCCACTGATCGGCAGTCAGAACCAGCGGACGCGGGTCCTTCGGATCGTTGTCCGGGACGAGGACCACTGCCACCCCGGAATGACGACCGATGGGAATTGCGATCACATCACCGCGGGCGAGTGCACGGAGGGACTCCACCGCATCTCCGCGTCGGTCTTCGCGGCCCTTACGTTCGAGCGCGCGCTCGCGCGCACTGAGCCGCTCACGCAACGACGCGTATTCGAAGTATTCGCCGTCCGCACCGCCGAGTTTCTCCTGCAAACCCTTCAGTGCTTCTTCGTTTCGCTCGATGCCACGCACCAGGCCGACCACCGAGCGATCCGCTTGGAACTGTGCGAAGGAACGCTCGAGCAGCTTCCGTGAATCGGCCGCGCCCATGCGTTCGACGAGGTTGATCGACATGTTGTACGAGGGGCGGAACGAACTGCGGAGCGGGAAAGTCCGGGTCGACGCCAAGCCGGCGACATCCGTGGGCTCGACCCCTGGCTGCCACAGGACCACAGCGTGCCCTTCGACGTCGATGCCGCGTCGGCCTGCCCGACCGGTCAGCTGCGTGTACTCCCCCGGTGTCAGTTCGGCATGCGATTCACCGTTGTACTTGACCAGACGTTCGAGGACCACCGTGCGTGCCGGCATGTTGATGCCGAGGGCCAGCGTCTCGGTCGCGAAGACCGCCCGCACGAGACCTTTGACGAACAGTTCCTCGACTGTCTGGCGAAATGCCGGCAACATGCCGGCATGGTGAGAGGCCAGTCCGCGTCGCAGTGCCTTGCACCAGTCCCGATATCCGAGAACTTCGAGATCCTCCTCGGGTAGTTCCCCGGTGTGTTTCTCGATGATGGTGTCGATCTCGCGAACCTGCTCCGGAGAAGTCAGATCCAGTCGGGACCGCAGGCACTGTGCAAGAGCCGCATCACAACCGGCGCGGCTGAAGATGAAGGTGATGGCCGGGAGCAGTCCGGACTGGTCCAGCTGCGCGATGACGTCAGGTCGTGGCAAGGGTCGGAAATCGTTGGAACTCTGGTAGCTGCCACGACGCCCGCGGCCACGCGGCTGCCAGCTCTCGACGCGTTCGAGAGCCTGACGCTGCTTGACGTGGCGAACCAGATCCTGATCGACGAGCACGGTCTTCGGCCCAGCCGCAGGATGACTGCGGCTGTCGAAGAGATCGAAGATCCGTCGACCGACCATGATGTGCTGCCACAGCGGGATCGGCCGCGTCTCGTCGACGACCACGGTGGTGTCGCCGCGGACGGTTTCCATCCAGGAGCCGAATTCTTCGGCATTGCTCACGGTCGCCGACAAACTCACCAGCCGAACATCCTCGGACAGGTGCAGGATCACTTCCTCCCACACCGCACCACGGAACCGGTCCGCCAGGTAGTGCACTTCGTCCATGACTACGTGCGAAAGCCCGCGCAGTGCCTCGGAATTTGCGTAGAGCATGTTCCGCAGGACTTCAGTGGTCATGACGACCACCGGTGCGTCGGAGTTGATACTCGAATCACCCGTCAGCAGGCCGACCTCGCTCGGGCCGTACCGCTCGACGAGTTCTGCGTACTTCTGATTACTCAACGCCTTGATCGGCGTCGTGTAGAAACACTTGCGGCCCGCCGCGAGAGCCAGGTGGACAGCGAACTCGCCGACCACGGTCTTGCCTGCGCCGGTCGGCGCGCAGACAAGGACTCCGTGGCCCGCTTCGAGCGCAACGCATGCCTTCACCTGGAATGGATCGAGTTCGAACTTCAGGCTGGACGCAAACGTGCTCAGTTCACTCTTGTTCATAACCACCTCGTCAGGGTTTCACACGCCGCCGACGTGGTGGCACGGCGCTCAGAGGGTGTCAGTGAAATCCTGACCGGGCGCGTTGTCGCCGCCGGTGTCGGATTTCTCCGCAACCGGAGCCTTGGACTTGGACTTACGTCCGAACAATCCACTCGATTCGGCCTTGGGTTTGGTCGGATTGTCGAAAGCCTCGTTCAGATCGGACGGAGACGAGATGGAGGACGCTTCCTCGTCGGACAGTGCGCCCCAGTCTTCACCGGCTCGCTTGGCCTTACGTTTGTCGTTGAGGCGAGCGATCTGAACAGCGACCTCGAAGAGAAGCGTCAGGGCCAGCGCGAGCGCCAGCATCGAGAACGGATCCGAACCCGGCGTGGCGACTGCAGCAAATACGAAAAGCCCGAAGATCAATCCTCGACGCCAGGCCTTCAAACGCTCGTACGTCAGAATGCCGGCAAAGTTCAGCACGACGACGAGCAGTGGAATTTCGAAGCTGACACCGAAGATGAGCAGCAGGTTGATGATGAAGCCGAAGTACTCCGAACCACTGAGCGCGGTGATCTGGACGTTGTCACCGATGGTCAGGAGGAAGTGCAAAGCCTTCGCCACGACGAGGTACGCCAGGATCGCGCCGAGAATGAAGAGAGCGGCACCGGCGGTGACGAATCCGACCGCGTATCGACGTTCTTTGGCGTAGAGGCCCGGGGTGATGAATGCCCACAATTGGTAAAGCCACACCGGGCAGGCAAGAACGATGCCGGCGGTGAGCGCCACTTTGAATCGCAGCATGAACTGCTCGAACGGCCCGGTCGCCAGCAATCGGCACGCGTCGTCGGTGCTGAGGTTGGCGCGACTCTCGGACGGAAGCTCGCAGTACGGTCCACGAAGCAGATCGCCCAGACTCTCGAGACCGAGTATCGAGTGTGAGTACCAGAAGAAGCCGAACGCCGTGGTGATGATCACGCCGAGGAATGCGAACAACAAACGAGTCCGCAATTCGTACAGGTGGTCGACCAACGACATGGTGCCGTCTGGGTTGACCTTCCGCTTGCGGTTACGCGGATCTAACGGAATACGCACTGTGCATCCTGGTCTTGGTCAGCAGACAACCGGGGTGAACGAATATTTCACCCCGGCTAGAACGCAGTGTGTACTAGAGCGGCTTGACTTCGGTCGGCTGCGCAACAGGTGCTGCTGCACCGTTTGCGACCACCGCGGTGTTGGCCGTCGGCAACTGTGCCGGAGCAGGCTGTGCGACCGGCGCGCTTGCGGGCGCCGCATCGTCGTTCTGCATTTCCTTGACTTCGCTCTTGAAGATGCGGAGTGAACGACCCAGACCGCGTGCTGCATCGGGAAGCTTCTTCGACCCGAACAGAATTACGACGACAACAGCGACAATCAGCCAATGCATCGGCTGCATTGCACCCATAACGACCTCCCATGATCAGATTCCTCGATGCTACCGGACACAACCGGCGCTCGGAGGTGTCAAAGCACTTACTTCAGCTACCTTTTACCTGTTTGTTTCCTGCGAACCCACTGAACGCGGAGTTTCCCCAACTTTTACGAACCGATTACGTCGTAGGCGTCGAGTGCCGCAACGGCCCTATCATGGACTTCGGAGACCAGTTCCGGCGGATGAAGGGCCCGAACTCCCTCACCGAATCCCAACACCAGCCTTGCCATCCATTCGAGTGTGCCGAAACTCATCGTCGCCTCGACCGACCCGTCGTCGTTCACGTGCTCGACGTCCATCGGGTAGTAGTCGAGCATCCACACCCACTCTTTGGTGATGAACAACCGTGCTTCCGGAAGGGAACCGTCGCCGCTGAACAACTCGAGATTCGAATCCTCCTCGAGGGCCTGCGGCGGCGGGTCGGCCGGCTCGTCGAGTTGGACGGCGGCATCGATCCGATCGAATCGGAACAACCGCACACCCTCGGCCTGACGGCACCAGGCCTGGAGGTAGCTGTAGTTGTCGACCAACACGATACGAACGGGATCGACGATGCGCTCGGAGACCGCGTCACGCGAGGCCGAGTAATACGTCAATCGCAGGGCGGTCTTGTCTGCGAGCGCGGCTCTGACCGTCGCGGCGATCGGGTCTTCGGCGATGTCCGGCGCCGGCGATGTATCCCGGCCCTGACCGATAGCTCGTGCCGCGGCCGAGCCTGCTGCGTCCTCGATCTTCGCGATAGCGCGCTGGGCCGACGACGGATCGACCATGCCCGGCATTTCCACCAACGACCGAAGCGCGATCAGCAATGCCGTCGCTTCGGTAGAGGTGAGGCGCAGCGGGCGATCGATCCCGGCCGAGAACGTGACCTCGATACTTTCCTCGGAGAAGGACAGGTCGATGAGATCGCCGGGACCGTACCCGGGCAGTCCGCACACCCACAGCTGATTCAGATCGGTCATCAGTTGAGTCGTGCTGACGCCGAGTTCCTCGGCGGCCTCGGCGGGACTGATGCCCGGATTCGCGATGAAGTACGGCACGAGGTTGAGCAGCCGTGCCAACCGCGATGACAGTCGATTGCTCATCAGTTGTCCCCCTGTCCGTCATTGCTGGTGGCCGGGCTCGCCGCGGCGGCGCGAAGCTTCGCGACGACCTCAGCACGCAAATCCGGTGGGTCCAACACCAGTGCATCCAAACCGTGACCGGCGATCAACCGAGCGGTCCATTCCCAGGATCGGACGGGAATGGCCAGCACGCTGCCATCACGATCGGTCAGCCGCCGATCGGACGACGACGTCGCAAGCCGCCGAAGCTCATGTGCGCGGCCGTCTGCGACCCAGACCGTGGCGGTTCCGGTGACGACTCCCGATCCGGTCACGCGGTCGACGACCTCGCGAAGATCAACACCTTCGGGTTTGTGAACCGAACCGGCCGGGCCGAACTCCCTGACATCGTCACCGATCCGGGAGAGCCGGAAGGTCCTCACCGCATCACGGTCGACGTCGTGCCCGACCAGATACCACTTGCCGTTGTGCGTGACGACGCCCCACGGCTCGACGGTGCGCTCGGTGAACGGTTCGTTCAATGCGCCGCGGTGCTGAAAATGAACTGCTCGTCCGGCGTCGACGGCTGCAAGCAGCTTGCCGAGCGCGGGCTCCGAACCCCGGGTGCGCGCGGGAATCGCCGTGACCGGCGCGGCACTGACTTCTGAGTCGACCTGGACGCCGGCCGCTCGGAGTTTGAGTAGTGCACTCTGGGCTGCCGAAATCAGTTCCGGCGACTCCCACAACTGCACTGCGACAGCAACCGCAGCAGATTCCTCGCTGGTGAGGTCAACGTCCGGAAGCTCATAGGCATTGCGATTGATCCGATACCCCTCGACCGTCGAGAACCGTCCTGCCAGACCGGTTTCCAACGGGACACCCAGGTCACGAAGTTCGTTCTTGTCGCGTTCGAACATGCGACTGAACGCTTCGTAGTTCGCGGAATCGTTGTACCCGGCCACACTGTCGCGGATTTTCTCCGCCGTGAGGAACTGTCTGGTGGACAGCAATGCGATCACCAGGTTCATCAACCGCTCGATTTTTGATGTCGCCACGCCGAAATCCTAGTGGCTATCCGATAACCGAACGCGCGCGGACACTTTCGTGCCCGGCGCGTCGCCGCAAAACAGACCTGCCGTGTTGTAAATCGTGAAAATGGGTGACCTACATCGAAGCGATCAAACGCTCGACACGCTCGTCGACGGAACGGAACGGATCCTTGCACAGCACCGTTCTCTGCGCCTGATCGTTGAGCTTGAGGTGAACCCAGTCGACCGTGAAGTCCCTGCCTGCGGCCTGGGCTGCAGTGATGAAGTCGCCTCGCAATTTAGCGCGCGTGGTCTGCGGCGGATTCTCGACGGCATCGTCGATCGTCTCGTCCTCGGTGACCCGCTTGACCAAGCCCTTGCGCTGCAGCACGTCGAAGACACCCCGGCCGCGTTTGATGTCGTGGTACGCCAAGTCGAGCTGCGCGATCTTGGGATCGGACAGGTCGAAACCGTGACGGTCCTGGTAACGCTGGAACAGCTTGCGCTTGATGACCCAGTCGATCTCCGTGTCGACCTTCGCAAAATCCTGAGCTTCGACGGCATCGAGGGTGCGACCCCACAGGTCGACTACCTGCTCGACCTGCGGGTCCGGTTCGCGGTTACGCAGGTGTTCGACTGCCTTGGCGTGGTATTCGCGTTGAATGTCGAGGGCACTGGCCTGACGACCACCAGCTAGACGGACAGGCTTTTTACCCGTCACGTCGTGACTCACCTCGCGGATGGCACGAATCGGGTTGTCCAAAGCGAAATCGCGGAACGAAACCCCGGCTTCGATCATCTCGAGCACGAGTGCTGCAGAACCGACCTTGAGCATCGTCGTTGTTTCGGCCATGTTCGAATCGCCGACGATCACGTGCAGTCGGCGGTACTTCTCGGCGTCGGCATGCGGTTCGTCGCGGGTGTTGATGATCGGACGCGAGCGAGTGGTCGCCGACGAGACACCTTCCCAGATGTGTTCCGCGCGCTGCGAGAGGCAGAACGTCGCGGCCTTCGGCGTCTGCAGCACCTTGCCGGCACCGCAGATCAACTGGCGCGTGACGAGGAACGGCAACAAGACATCCGAAATGCGGGAAAACTCACCGGCGCGCGCGACGAGAAAGTTCTCGTGGCATCCGTACGAGTTTCCGGCCGAGTCGGTGTTGTTCTTGAAGAGGTAGATGTCGCCGCCGATCCCCTCCTCGGCGAGTCTCGCCTCGGCGTCGATCAGCAGTTCTTCGAGCACTCGCTCACCGGCACGGTCGTGATTGACCAACTGGATGAGGCTGTCGCACTCTGCGGTCGCGTACTCCGGGTGCGAACCCACATCCAGGTACAAGCGGGCTCCGTTACGGAGGAAGACATTGGAGCTGCGACCCCACGACACGACACGACGGAAGAGGTAACGAGCAACCTCGTCGGGGCTCAGTCGCCTGTGCCCGTGAAAGGTGCAGGTAACGCCGAATTCCGTCTCGATACCCATGATTCGTCTCTGCACACTTCGACACTACAACCAGAATGCGAGGTTCACCCGTGTACTTCGATCGCGTCGTAAGTCACGACTCGACAACGTCGGGCGGCGGCATAGTGTGACGGTGTGAGCCTTATTCGCCGAAAAGTTGTCCGAAGCGACGTCAAAGTCATGGAAAGCACTGGAGCACTGCGCCCTTCCGTGCTCGACCCGACCATGCGGTTTCTCTCCAGAGCTGCCGATCACGGCGTTTTGTGGATGGTTGTCGCAGCCTTGCTCGCGATGATCGGTGGCCGCCCCAGGAGGGCAGCGGCACGTGGGATGCTCGCGCTGGCAGGTTCGAGCGCGCTGGCCAACGGCATACTCAAGCCCCTCTTCCCCCGCCGGCGCCCACCGGCGCGTGTCTGGCTGAGCCCGAAGCGAGGCGTCGACATTCCGACGTCGTCCTCGTTCCCCTCCGGGCATTCGTCTTCGGCCGCGGCATTCACCGCGGCAGTGGCCATGGAGTCCCCGGCGGCGGGCGCCGCACTCGCGCCACTGGCCGCAGCAGTGGCGTACTCACGCGTTCACAACGGAGTGCACTGGCCGTCCGACGTCTTCGCAGGCCTCGCGGTCGGCGGCGCAATCGCTGCCGGCACGCGTCGTTGGTGGGCGGTGCGGGACGAAGAACCCGCCGAACTCGGACCCGAGTGCGTGGTTCCCGCGCTCGCGCGCGGAGAAGGCTTGTTGGTCTTCACCAATCCTGGTTCAGGCTCCGAGGACGACGGGATCGTGGAATCGATTCGAGAACTGCTACCGGAAGCCATCGTCTACGAGTTCGACGCGGACATCGACTTCGACATGCAGATCGATGCCAAGATCCCCGAACTCTCGCCGAAAGCGTTAGGAGTATGCGGCGGCGACGGAACAGTGGTCACGGTCGCGACCGCGGCGACAAAGCACGAGCTACCACTTGCCGTCTTTCCCGGCGGAACGTTGAACCATTTCGCCCGCGACGTCGGGGCGGTGAATGTCGAGGAAACCGCACAGGCAGTCGAGTCCGGTCAGGCGGCATTTGTCGACCACGCGGTGGTGCGCACGGATTCCGGAGTGACTGCACGGTTTCTCAACACAGCCAGCCTGGGCGGATACCCGGACGCTGTGCGTCTGAGGGAAAAGTGGGAACCGCGTTTCGGTAAGTGGCCGGCCGCTGGTGCTGCAATGATCCGGGTTCTCGCAGCGGCAGAGCCGATGACTGTCACCATCGACGGGAAGCGGACCACCATCTGGATGCTTTTCGTCGGAAACGGGCGATACTCCCCCGCTGATCAGGTGCCGATGTCGCGCCCGGAGATGAACCGTGGACTGCTCGACGTCCGCTACTTGCGCGCGGACAAGAAGTTCTCGCGTTCACGCCTGCTGTTTGCTGCTGCCACAGGAACATTGGGCAGCTCGCGGGTCTACGTTCGCGAACTCGTGTCCTCGATGTCGGTTCGAGTGGCCGATTCACCGGTCGCCATCGCCACCGACGGTGAAGTGGTGGCAGACGCGCGCCGGTTCGATTTCGACACCGAACCGGGCGCGGTGGCCGTCTACAGAATCACTCAGTAACTCCAGACCTGCAGTAACTCCCAGACCGACGCAGCAACTACGAGGGTGCGTCGCCGTTTGCCGGCGGCGCGTCCTCAGTTGCTGCCGGAGTTGGAAGCATCTCTTCCAATGCCGAACCAGCGATTCTTTTGAACGCACGGCGTGGACGGTTGCTGTCGAGAACGGCAACCTCGAGTGCACTCACATCGAGTGTTCGCGGTTCCGCCTCAGTGGTTCCGGCCGGCGCCGGACCGCCCTTTTGAAGCGCCCCAACCGCGAGCCGCACCGCGGATTCGAGGTCGAGGTCTCGCTGGTAGGACTCGCGCATCGCCGTCACGATCGGTTCGGTTGTACCGCCCATGACCACGAATTCCTGCTCGTCCGCGATGGAACCGTCGTACGTGATCCGGTAGAGCTGAGCCGGCGTACTACTCCCGAAACGGCCGATCTCGGCAACGCAGATCTCGACCTCGTACGGCTTGGGCTGCTCGGTGAAGATCGTTCCCAAGGTCTGTGCGTACGCATTGGCGAGGGAACGCCCCGTGACGTCCCGACGGTCGTACGAGTACCCACGCATGTCGGCGTGGACGATGCCCGCGCGGCGCAGATTCTCGAACTCGTTGTACTTGCCCACTGCCGCAAATCCGAGACGGTCGTACAGTTCACTGACCTTGTGCAGCGCCCTCGACGGGTTCTCGGCGACAAAGAGCACTCCGTCGCGGTAGGTGAGAACGACGACGCTGCGTCCGCGGGCAATTCCCTTGCGCGCCAATTCCGAACGATCGCGCATGATCTGTTCGGCTGATGCGTAGTACGGCATCGTCATAGCGCAGACTCCCCTTCCGGACTCGCTGTCGCAGTACGAGCCGCGACGATCTCCCTTGCGATCTCGGCAGCCTTGGCCGTCGACAACTCCACGGCACCGGCCGAGGTGATGGTGACCGCTGTCGGATAGATCCCGCGTGTCAGATCAGGACCACCGGTAGCCGAATCGTCATCTGCCGCGTCGTACAGCGCCTCGACCGCGAACCGAAGCGCGGTGTCCTCGTCGATTCCCGGGGAATACAGCTTCTTGAGCGCCGATTTCGCGAACAGGGAACCGGATCCGACTGCGTGATAGCCCGCGCGCTCCTCGTATCGCCCACCGACGACGTCGTAGGAGACGATGCGACCGGCCCTCGACGGATCGACCGCGTCCAGGTCGTAACCCACGAGCAATGGCACGACCGCCAAACCTTGCATCGCTGCTCCGAGATTTCCTCGAACCATCGACGAAAGTCGATTGGCCTTGCCGTCGAACGTGAGTGGGACGCCTTCGATCTTCTCGTAATGTTCGAGCTCGACCGCGAAGAGCCGGACCAGTTCGATTGCGATCCCGGCCGTACCGGCGATACCCGCAGCCGAGTAGTCGTCCGTGACGTACACCTTCTGCACGTCACGGCTGGCGATGAGGTTGCCCATCGTCGCTCGGCGATCACCCGCGAGCAGAACTCCACCCGCATAGCTGATCGCGACGATGGTGGTGCCGTGCGGAGCTACGTCTCCCCCGCCCATGACAACACCTCCTGTGTCGGCGAAGCGGTTCTGCGGAAGATGCTCCGGTGCATGCACCCGAAGGTATTCCGAGAATGACGACAGATTCGAGCCGAAGCTCAACCGTGTGTCCCCGTCGGTGATCCGGGGCGCGCGATCCACCGTCACTGGCCGCCCTTCTGGACATAGGCACGGACGAAGTCCTCGGCGTTCTCTTCCAACACGTCGTCGATCTCGTCGAGCAGGTCGTCGGTTTCTGCAGCGAGCTTCTCACGACGTTCCTGGCCGGCACTGCCGTCGCCACCAGTGGTTTCGTCGTCTTCGCCGCCACCGGCACGCTGCGTCTGTTCTTGAGCCATCGCCGTCGACCTCCTTGTGTGAAGGGAGCTCTCGCGAGCATCCTGTTCGGCCCAGCAGAGTCGGTAACTGATCCCGCTCGGACCTTCACCCTACCGAGCGGCACCGTCAGGTGTGGAGAGACGCGACGGCGAGCCGCATCGGCTGTTTCAGTGAGTGAGCTGATCAACCAGTTCCGCGGCGCTGTCAACGGAGTCGAGCAACGCTCCGACGTGCGCTTTGGTACCTCGAAGCGGCTCTAGGGTGGGGATGCGGATCAACGACTCGCCGCCGAGATCGAAGATGACCGAATCCCAGCTCGCGGCCGCGATATCGGCACCGAATCGGCGTAAGCACTCGCCACGGAAGTATGCGCGAGTGTCGGTGGGAGGGTTCGTGACCGCGTCGAGAACCTGCTGTTCGGTGACAAGCCGCTCCATGGAGCCGCGAGCAACCAGACGGTTGTAGAGGCCCTTGTCGAGTCGCACGTCGGAGTACTGCAGATCCACCAGATGCAATCGCGGAGCCGACCACGCGAGTCCCTCACGATTGCGGAAACCTTCGAGCAGACGCAGTTTGGCCGGCCAGTCGAGGATGTTCGCGCACTCCATGGGATCGCGCTCGAGGAGATCGAGAACCATCGCCCACTTGGCGACGATATCGTCCGCTCGCGGATCACGATCCGCCTCGCGATCGAGGAACTTCGAGACACGTTCGAGGTAAATACGTTGCAGCGCAAGCCCCGTCAGTTCGCGACCGTCGGCCAGCGCAACGGTCTTGCGAAGGGTGGGGTCGTGGCTGATGTGGTGGACGGCTGTGACCGGACGTGCCAGTTGCAGATCGGTGAGGTCGACGCCCGCCTCGATCAGGTCGAGTACCAGCGCGGTTGTTCCCACCTTGAGGTAGGTCGACATCTCCGCGAGGTTCGCGTCACCGATGATGACGTGCAGCCGGCGGTACTTGTCCGCATCCGCGTGCGGTTCGTCGCGGGTGTTGATGATTCCGCGCTTGAGCGTGGTCTCGAGGCCTACTTCGACCTCGATGTAGTCGGATCGCTGCGAAAGCTGGAATCCGGCCTCGTCGCCGGACTGACCGAGACCCACACGACCGGAACCGCAGATCACCTGCCTGGACGCGAAGAACGGCGTCAAGCCGGTCACGATCGAGGCGAACGGGGTGTCACGCGAGCAGAGGTAGTTCTCGTGCGTGCCGTACGACGCACCCTTGCCGTCGACGTTGTTCTTGTACAACTGCAACCGTGGGGCACCCGGCACGCTGGAGGCGTGCCGCGCAGCTGCCTCCATCACTCGTTCGCCGGCCTTGTCCCAGATCACGGCATCGAGCGGGTCGGCGACCTCGGGGGCCGAATACTCAGGATGGGCGTGGTCGACGTACAACCGTGCCCCGTTGGTGAGAATCATGTTCGCGGCGCCGATCTCGTCAGCGTCGATGACCGGTGCGGGCCCGCTCATTCGCCCCAGATCGAAGCCTCGGGCATCTCGCAGCGGAGATTCGACCTCGTAATCCCAGCGTGTGCGCTTGGCCCGTGGCACGCCCGCTGCGGCGGCGTAGGCAAGCACCGCCTGGGTTGAAGTGAGAATCGGATTCGCCGACGGCTCACTGGGTGAAGATATTCCGTATTCGACCTCGACACCGATGATCCGCTGCATGACACAAGAGCCTATGTGATTGCGGCGCGGCACCCACAGGCGTGGCACAGTTGGAGGAATGCACCAACCTCTCACCGCAGACCTGAATCCCGCGGACGAGGTAGTCGCCGTGTACGACCGGACGGGTAATCCGATCGGCCGAGCACCACGTTCCGTCGTCTACTCGGGTGGGCTCTGGCACGCGAGTGCGGGCGTCCTGGTTCGCACCGGGGACGGCTCCCGCATCTACGTCCATCGCCGAACCGACACGAAAGCGGTGTTCGGGGGCTATCACGACTGTCTTGCCGGAGGTGTCGTTGATCCAGGTGAGACGCCGCAGGAAACCGCGATCCGTGAAGTCGGTGAAGAACTCGGAATCTTCGGAACAGCAGATCAGCCACTCCAACTGACGGAGATCGCTCGAATCTCCTGGGACGGCGAGTGGAACAACTCTCCGTTGCGCTGTCACCTGTTTGCGTTCGAACTCAGATACGACGGACCGATGGCACATCAACCCAGCGAGATCGCCGAAGGTTGGTGGTGGACGCCGAAAGAACTCGGCGCCCACCTGCAGGACCCGTCGTGGCCGTTCGTTCCGGACTCACGCGCGCTGCTGGCCGACTATTGCTGGAGCTGAACACCGCTGGAGTTGAACACCGCTGCGACTGAACACTGCTGCGACTGAACACTGCCGCGACCGTGATCAGCCCGGGGTGATCGCCGAGAGCCAAGCAGCAAACGCGCTGGGGTTGCGGGTCTGCGCGAGAACGCGTCCTGGGCCGGTGAAGTCGAAGACAAACCCTTCACCGGACTTCATCGACTGAATGGTGCGCCCCTGAACGGCGCGCCGCATGTTGAAGTTCATCCCGAGGTCGTAGGCGACCACGTGACCGGTATCGATCGTGACCGTCTCGCCTGGCTGCAAGTCGATGACGTCGATCGCGCCGTAGACGGCCAGCACTACTTCACCGTCGCCACTTGCCCGCAAACCGAATCCACCCTCACCGCCGAAGAGGTTGGACATGCCTCCCCACTTGGACTCGACGGTCACGCCGTAGGAGTTGGCCAACCAGGTTCCACGGTTGAGGAAGAACGGGCGATCGGACGTGATGGTCAGTGGGATCAGATCGCCGGGAAGCACGCCGGTCACGTCGACCCAACCACCTTGCGGCGGAGCGGTATACGTCGTGACGAAAAACGACTCCCCACTGAGCATCGACCGCTTGAGTCCCTGCAGGACGCCGCCCTGCGCCTTCGCTTCGAGAACTACGCCGGCGGAATGCGCGAGCATTGCCCCGCTCTCCACGCGCAGCGGTTCGCCGGGCGCGAGGTAGCAGCGAGCGACAGTGGACGACGGATTGTGTCGAAGATGTATCTGCACGGCGGGACTCTAAACCAGCACGACCGACCGGTCCAATCGCAACGGAGGGAACGGCAGCGACGCACAGATCGGGCCGACGACTCCCGAGGAGTGGCCGGCCCGATCGGTGTTCGTTTCGCTACAGGTACTGGCCCGTGTTCGACTCTGTGTCGATCGCGCGGCTGGCACTGGCGTTCTTACCGGTGACGAGAGTGCGGATGTAGACGATCCGCTCACCCTTCTTGCCCGAAATACGTGCCCAGTCATCAGGATTGGTGGTGTTGGGCAGATCCTCGTTCTCGGCGAACTCGTCGACGATGGAATCGAAGAGGTGCTGCACACGCAAGCCAGGAGCACCGGTGTCGAGTACCGACTTGATCGCGTACTTCTTGGCGCGGTCGACGATGTTCTGGATCATCGCACCCGAGTTGAAGTCCTTGAAGAACAGAACTTCCTTGTCGCCGTTGGCGTAGGTGACCTCGAGGAAACGATTCTCTTCGCTCTCCGCGTACATGCGATCGACGACACGAACGATCATCGCCTTCAAGCATGCGGTGCGATCGCCACCGAACTCGGCGAGGTCGTCCGCATTGATCGGCAGACCGTCCACCAGGTACTTCGAGAAGATGTCCTGAGCGGATTCCGCGTCGGGGCGCTCGATCTTGATCTTCACGTCCAGTCGGCCCGGACGCAGGATGGCCGGGTCGATCATGTCCTCACGGTTGGAAGCGCCGATGACGATGACGTTCTCGAGCCCTTCCACACCGTCGATCTCGCTGAGCAGCTGCGGAACGACCGTTGTCTCCACGTCGGAAGAGACTCCCGAACCACGGGTACGGAAGATCGAGTCCATCTCGTCGAAGAAGACGATCACCGGCGTCCCCTCGGACGCCTTCTCACGAGCACGCTGGAAGATCATCCGGATGTGACGCTCGGTTTCGCCGACGAACTTGTTCAGAAGTTCCGGGCCCTTGATGTTCAGGAAGTAGGACTTGGCGTCCTTGCTGTCCTGACCGCGAGCTTCGGCGATCTTCTTGGCCAACGAGTTGGCGACGGCCTTGGCGATGAGCGTCTTACCGCAACCAGGCGGCCCGTAGAGCAGTACACCCTTCGGCGGCCTCAGCGAGTACTCGTGGAATAAGTCCTTGTGGAGGAACGGGAGTTCGACGGCATCACGGATCTGTTCGATCTGACGCCCGAGACCACCGATGTCGTCGTAGTGAACATCCGGAACTTCCTCGAGAACCAGATCTTCGACCTCGGCCTTCGGGATGCGCTCGAAGGCGTACCCGGCCTTGGTGTCGACGAGCAACGAGTCGCCCGGACGCAGTTTCCTGGTCGGAGAATCGGCGTCGTACGCGATGATGTCGGCTTCGGGGTCGGCGAAGACGGCTGCCAACGGCGCTGCGAGCCAGACGATGCGCTCTTCGTCGGCATGACCGACCACCAGTGCGCGCAAGCCGTCGTCGAGTACCTCACGGAGCGTGCTGATCTCACCGACCTGCTCGTAGGTGCCCGCCTCGACGATGGTGAGTGCCTCGTTGAGGCGCACCGTCTGTCCGAGGGCAAGGGTGTCCGTGTCGATGTTCGGTGAACACGTCAATCGCATCTTGCGACCCGACGTGAACACGTCGACGGTCTTGTCCTCGTGTACCGAGAGAAGGACTCCGTAACCGCTCGGCGGCTGACCGAGTCTGTCGACTTCTTCACGAAGTGCGATGAGCTGCTGACGGGCCTCCTTGAGGGTGTCCATCAGCTTGCTGTTTCGGATGGACAGCGAGTCCACCTTCGACTCCAGCTCACGCACCTGCTCCGGCGATTGTGCAAGTTGTCGGCGCAGTACTTGTGCTTCCACTCGTAGCGCGTGGAGTTCTTCTGCTGCCGCAACCGAATCCGGGTTCTCTGTCGAGCTCATGTGCGTCTCCTCCCAGTGCGATCCATCAACGCTACCGGCATAAGGCCCCAAGTGTCGCCAGACACGGTGCGCGAGTGCGAATTCACACCTGAGTACGGACCGTGCCGACTGGTCTCGAGCCAGGTTTTGGTCATGTTAGCCTTGCCTACAAGATGGAGACAGCGCCTGTCTCTCTTTACAACGAAAGGTAACGCTGTGATCATCCGCAAGACTCTCATCAGCGCTTGTGCCGTCGCTGCCGTCCTGACCATGGGTGCATGCAGCTCGGACGACAACAAGGATTCGACGGCTGCCAGCTCGACTTCGGTCGCCGCCTCGAGCACCACGGCCAAGGCCTCGGCTTCCGCTACGACGCCTGCTGCCGCTGCCGCAACGGCTCCGACGGCCGAGGAGCTCAACGCTTCGCTCGTCGCTCTGATCGATCCGGCCAAGCCGATCGAGGAGAAGACCGCTCTGGTGGTCGACGGAACCAAGCGTCAGGCCAACATCGAGACGATGAGTGCTGCGCTGGGCGGTAACCCGGCCTACGCGATCACGTTCAACGTGGACAACGTCAAGGTCGACGGTCAGACCGCAACCGCAGACGTCGCCGTCGTCGACAAGAGCGGCGATCCGGTATCCGGATCGCCGCTCTTGTTGTTTTCGTATGACTACTTGGCTGCCGTGTTCGAGCCCTTGCCCGCGCGCCGCTGCGGCTTCGGGGTGACCGTTCCTTCGGCCAGACGACGAGCGCTCACGAGGAACGCGGTGTGGCCCTGCATCCGATGCTCGGGACGCACCGCCAATCCGACGACGTGCCAACCGCGCACGATCGATTCCCACGACCGTGGCTCGGTCCAGCATTCCTGCTCACGCATCGCTTCGACGACCTTCGAGAGCTGAGTAACGGTCGCGACGTAGACGATCAACACGCCGCCTGGCACGAGCGCCTTCGAGACGGCGGGCAGGACGTCCCATGGAGCCAGCATGTCGAGTACGACGCGATCGACCTTGCCGCCGTGCGCTTCCGGATCGAACTCCGCCAGATCGGCGATGGTCAGTTCCCAGTTCGGCGGACGTTCACCGAAAAAGGTCTCGACGTTGCGAACCGCGTGTTCGGCATGATCGTCGCGGACCTCGTAGGAGATGACCTTGCCCTCGGGTCCGACGGCACGCAGTAGTGAACACGTCAGTGCGCCGGAGCCGGCTCCGGCTTCGAGCACGCGTGCTCCTGGAAACACGTCGCCTTCGTGGACGATCTGAGCTGCGTCCTTCGGGTAGATGACCTGTGCACCGCGCGGCATGGACAGCACGTAGTCGACCAGTAGCGGGCGCAGGGCGAGGTAGGGCGTGCCGTTGACCGACTTGACGACGCTGCCCTCGTCGGCGCCGATCAAATCGTTGTGAACGATTCCGCCCTTGTGGGTGTGGTACTCGCGGTTCGCCTCGAGAACGATCGTGTAGTGGCGTCCCTTGCCGTCGGTCAGCTGGACCCGGTCGCCGACGCGAAACGGCCCCGACGGCCGCTTGCCCGGCGCAGTGAGATCAGCTTCCGGAAGCTCTTGTTCGGGAATCTCGGCGACAGCGGACTGCACAACCTCATCCACTTCGGTCGTGCCTTCTTCTGGTTGCAGCTCGTTCGCCATGCGCAGATGATCCCTGTTCGCTTGTTTCCGGTGTCCTCGCCACCGGCTCCGACGGAGTTGTCGGACCAACCGCATAGCCTGCCAGGTGTGAGCTCTGTCGAATTGCCAACCCCCACTCCAACGGGTGCAACATCACAGGAGCGCCCGCGTAGTCGGCCGGCGCTCTCTCCTTCGCGTGCGGGTGACTACAAGCAATGCCCCCTGCTCTACCGGTTCCGAGCGGTCGACAGAATTCCGGAAACACCTACCAGAGCCCAGGTCAGAGGAACCGTCGTCCACGCGGCCCTGGAAGCGCTGTTTGCACTCCCCACCGGTCACCGGGTTCCCGATCGCGCAGCCGAACTCGTCCGTCCCGCGTGGGAACGTGTCAGTGCCGAGTCTCCCGAAGCGGCTGATCTGATTCCGGAAGACGAGCTGGACGCGTTTCTCGGCGAAGTCGGCAAGCTCGTCGCGACGTACTACACGCTCGAAGATCCCACTCGATTCGATGCCGAGGCGTGCGAGGTCTACGTCGAGACCGAGTTGGAGAACGGCGTTCGACTCCGCGGCTTCGTCGACCGGATAGACGTTGCACCGACCGGTGAGGTGCGGGTGGTCGACTACAAGACCGGAAAGGCACCCCGCGAGTTCACCGAGTCCAAAGCGCTCTTCCAGATGAAGTTCTACGCGCTCGTACTACTGCGCACTCGCGGAATCGTTCCCGCGCAACTGCGCCTGATCTATCTGGCCTCCGGCTCGATTCTCACGTACGCCCCGGATCACGACGAGCTCATTCGATTCGAGCGGACCCTCTCCGCCATTTGGAAGGCGATCCTCGCGGCAGGTGCGACCGGAGACTTCAGACCCAAGCCTGGCAAACTGTGCGACTGGTGCGATCACAAGTCACTGTGCCCCTCGTTCGGCGGAACACCACCGCCGTATCCAGGTTGGCCGGACCTGCTGAGCACTGAACCTGTTGCTGCAAAGGAGAATTCATAACATGACGGACAGTTCGTACTACCGCTACCTCGGAACCACGGAGGAAGGGCACGAGCGGTTCGCGAGCACGCAGGCGACTGTCAGCATCTGGGGCCCGACACTGCAGCACGGTGCTCCCCCGTCGGCGCTGTTGGTACGAGCCCTCGAGCGGTGCGGTGCGCGCGACGAAACCCGTCTGACGCGCGTCGTCGTCGAGATTCTCGGGCCCATTCCGATTGCCGACCTCGAAGTCCGGTCGTGGATCGAACGCCCCGGTCGCCGAATCGAATTGATCGTCGCCGAGCTGTGGGCAACCACCGCCGACGGATCTGCCCGCGCGGTTGCGCGCGGTACGGCATGGCGGATGGAGACCGTCGATACCGGCGATGTCGTCCACGTAGTCGATCCCCCGCTCGAACCCCGTGACAGCGGCACCCCGGGCGTTCTCGAGGGTCTCTGGAGCGTCGGCTACCTCAAGACCCTCGACTGGTCCTGGATTGCTCCGATCGGGTGCGTGGGAACCGGGAAGGTCTGGGCGCGCCCCAAGCCCGAGCTGGTCGAGGGCGAGAAGATGTCTGCCCTCGAGCGTTTGTTCGCGGTGGCCGACATCTCCAACGGCGTCGGCGCCAAGCTCGACCCTGAGCACTGGACGTTCCTCAACACCGATCTCACGGTGCATATCTTCCGTGTGCCCGAGGGCGAGTGGGTCGGTGTCGCCGCCGAAACCACGACCGGTCCGGATGGCGTCGGCATGTGTGCGGGAGTGCTCTACGACGAGCAGGGCGCCGTCGGCCGTATCGCCCAGACTTTGCAGATTCGCGCCCGTTCCTGATTTCCAGGAACGGGCGCGAATGCGCGTAAATCTATTCAGACAGTGATCAGAAAGCGCGTACCGAGCGGATGTTCGACGCGAGGATGGCCTTGGCGCCGAGTTCCGCCAAGGCATCCATCACCTGGTTGTGTCCCTTGATCGGTACCATCGCGCGAACCGCGACCCAGTCGGGGTCAGCCAACGGCGAGAGGGTCGGCGACTCCATACCCGGAGTCATCTTGATGGCGTCGTCGAGGATGGTGCGCGGGCAGTCGTAGTCGATCATCAGATTCTGCTGCGCGAAGACAATTCCGCGTACGCGTTCGATGAGCTGATTGCGTGCGGGATCGTCCTGCGGAGCGCCGGTGCGCTCGATCAGGACACCTTCGGAATCGCAGAGCGATTCACCGAAAGCAACGAGGTTGTGTTGGCGGAGAGTACGACCCGACCCGACCACGTCGGCGATCGCATCGGCGACACCGAGCTGAATCGAAATCTCCACTGCTCCGTCGAGACGGATGACGGTTGCGTCGAGTCCGCGATCGGTGAGGTCCTTGCGGACAAGGTTCGGGTACGACGTCGCAATGCGCAGGCCGGACAGATCCTCAACGGCCCAGTCCTTGCCTGCTGGTGCTGCGTAGCGGAACGACGAACGGCCGAAGCCCAGTGACAGACGCTCGGATACGGGAGCGCCCGAGTCGCCGGCGAGATCACGACCAGTGATGCCGAGATCCAGCTCACCGGAGCCGACGTAGATCGCAATGTCCTTGGGACGCAAGAAGAAGAACTCGACCTGGTTGGCAGGATCGAGGACCGTCAGATCACGGGAATCGGTGCGTCGACGGTAGCCGGCCTCGCTGAGAATTTCGGCGGCGGACTCGGAAAGTGAGCCTTTGTTGGGAACTGCTACGCGCAGCATGGTGGATGTCCTTTCGGAAGGTGTGGGTGACGTGAGACGACATGAATCGGAAGCCCTGGACGAGCGAGATGGCGAACATCTCGCTGGTCAGCTCCGATCACAGATGTCGGTACACGTCCTCGAGGGTCAGTCCGCGACCGACCATCAACACCTGCGTCCAGTACAGCAGCTGGGAAATTTCCTCGGCTAGCTGCTCATCGCTCTGGTATTCCGCAGCGATCCACACTTCACCGGCTTCCTCGATGACCTTTTTGCCCTGAGCATGCACACCGGCGTCGAGGGCGGCGACAGTACCGGACCCCTCGGGGCGAGTAGCAGCACGCTCGGTCAATTCGGCGAACAAGGATTCGAAGGTCTTCACGGGTACACATTCTTTCACGAGGACGGAAGCGGTTTGCACACGCCCACGAACTGCGGTGTTCACAGGCCTGCGTCGAGGCTGCGCGAACTCACGAACCTGCGAGTCTGCCCGGTGATCGGATCCGGGTATTCCAACGCCCGCGCCAACAATCGCAACGGAGTCGAGAAGTCGCCGGGCACCGCGGGAAGGTACTCGGGGTAGTAATTGTCACCGACGATCGGGACGCCCAGCGAGTTGAGGTGCAGCCGAAGCTGATGGGTACGGCCGGTCCGTGGGAGCAACCTGTATCGGCCGAGAGTCCGGCCGGCCGAGTCGGTGATCGTCTCGATCAGTTCGATCGAAGTCTCACTGTTCGGCTCGCCATCGATCTCGGTAGCCGTCATCTCGCCGTGAACTTTGTTGATGCGGCTACGCACCGTGCGAGGGAAAGTCAGTTCCGGATCGAAGCCTGCAATCGCCTCGTATTCCTTGACGATCCGCTGCTCGGCAAAAAGTTCCTGGTACGGCCGTCGTAGGTCCGGTGTCACCGTGAACACGATGACGCCCGCCGTCATTCGGTCGAGGCGGTGAACGGGCGCAAGGTCCGGAAGATCCAGATCACGACGCAGTCGCACGACGGCGCTTTCGACGATGTGCGCTCCCCGTGGAATGGTCGCCAGGAAGTGCGGTTTGTCGATCACGAGTATGGAGTCGTCGCGGTACAAGATCTCGATCTCGTGCGGAACCGGAATCTCGGGGGCCGGCTCGCGGTAGAAGTACACGAAACGGGTCGGCTGGTAGGGCGTTCGGCTCGTGATCTTCCGTCCGTGCTCGTCGACGACGTCTCCGGCATTCACGAGGTCCGCCCACAGGTCCCGCTCCCCCGGGTGCTCGCCGATCAGATGCTCGAGGACGGTATGCGCCGACGACTCCGCCGGCATCCGCAGCCGGTCGGGTCCGAGACCGTTTCGGATCGGCAACGGAGCCTTGGGCACTGCTCAGTCCTGCTCGAGGTCTGGTGAACAACTCTCGCAGAGCAATTCGAGGGTGCGGCCGTCGCCGTCGATCCGATTGCGGTACCGCGGTGTCGGAGTACCACAATCGACACACACGCCGAGTGTCTTGGCTTCGGATGAGAACTCGATGTTCATCCGCTTGTCGAACACGTACAGGGAGCCGTCCCAGAGGCCCCGGTCGCCGAAAGTCTCGCCGTAACGGACGATTCCGCCGTCCAACTGGTAGACCTCGTCGAAGCCACGTGAGCGCATCAGCGAAGACAACACCTCACAGCGCACTCCGCCGGTGCAGTAGGTGACTACGGCTTTGCCCTTGAGATGGTCGTATTTTCCACTGTCGAGTTCGTCGACGAAATCGCGGGTGGTGGCGACGTCCGGAACTACCGCATCCCGGAAGCGGCCGATCTCGGCTTCGAAGGCGTTGCGGCCGTCGAAGAACACAACGTCGTCACCGCGACTGTCGACGAGTTCGTGTAGTTCCTTGGGCGCCAGATGAACTCCGCCACCGACAACACCGTTCTCGTCGACTTTCAGCTCGTCGGGGGCTCCGAACGTCACGATCTCCGAGCGGGCCTTGACGCTGAGGCGAGGGAAGTCGTTTCCGAGTCCGTCCGACCACTTGATGTCAGCGGTACGGAACGGCTCGTAGCCACGCGTTCCGCGGACGTATCGCTTGACATCCTCGATGTCTCCGCCGACCGTCGCATTGATTCCGTGAGGCGAGACGATGATCCGGCCCGTCAGGTTGTTGGACTCGGCCAGGCTGTGCTGCCACAGCTTGATCGCTTCCGGGTCCGCCAATGGCGTGAACTGGTAGAACAGAACAATTTTCGGAATAGCCACAGCAAATCCAGCCTAACGTGCCGCGCTCGAGTGAACGTCGTGAAGATCGTGAATGGACAAGTCCACCAGAGACTCTCGAAACACGCGTCCTGGACCCTCCGGGACATCGACCTCACACGGAACGACGAGCACCGCGCAACCCGCGGCGCTTGCCGACGCAGTACCGGTCGGCGAGTCCTCGATCGCGAGGCACTGCGCCGGTTCGAGTCCGAGCAGATGCGCTCCGCGCAGGTACGGATCCGCCGCCGGTTTTCCGTTGGGAACCTCGTCGCCGCACACCGAGTGGTCGAAGAATTCACGGCCGAGCATGCCGAGTGCCCGATCGACCAGT
Organism: Rhodococcus sp. P4_F3_2; assembly: GCF_056401335.1. Taxonomy (NCBI): domain Bacteria; kingdom Bacillati; phylum Actinomycetota; class Actinomycetes; order Mycobacteriales; family Nocardiaceae; genus Rhodococcus; species Rhodococcus sp. P4_F3_2. The sequence goes on along the minus strand of NZ_JBFUJN010000018.1, from coordinate 66,350 downwards.
ACTCGCTCGGTGTTGGTGACCAGTGCAGAACGCAGACCACCGTCACGCACGGTCGCCAGTGCATCGCGAGCACCCGGCCGCCAGGTCACGCCGTCCTCGAACAGATCGCCGACGCGGGTGTACATCCAGTCCTTCGCCTCGGCGACGGCATCGGGATGCTTCTCCAGGCCGAGCGCGTCGAACACCGTCGCCAGGGCGAAGGGGCTCGACGCACCGATGACGGCGATGCGTGTCGCTTCCGTCATCGGTCCGCCCAGGCGTAGGGACAACTCACGAAGCGCGATGTCCCACAGCTTCTCCGAATCGAGCAGGGTGCCGTCCATGTCCCACAGGACACCACCGAGGGTCGATTCGGATACCTCGGTCAACAACTCAGACATTGAAATACTTTGCTTCCGGGTGGTGCAGGACAAAAGCGTCCGTGGACTGCTCGGGATGCAGCTGCAGTTCTTCGGACAATTCGACGCCGATTCGCTCGGGTTCGAGCAACGCCACCAACTTGGCACGATCCTCGAGGTCCGGGCACGCGCCGTATCCGAACGAGTAACGAGCGCCGCGGTACTCGAGATCGAAGTAGCCCGCAACCTCGGTCGGGTCCTGCTCCGCGACGGTATGCCCCTCGGGGAGCACAAGCTCTTCACGAACGCGTCGATGCCAGTACTCGGCCAGAGATTCCGTGAGTTGGACGCCGATTCCGTGAACCTCGAGGTAATCACGGTACGAGTTCGACGCGAACAACTCGTTGGCGAAGTCCGCGATCGGCTGACCCATCGTCACCAACTGGAACGGAAGAACGTCGACCTGACCGGTCGCTTCTGCTTCCTTACGCGAGCGCACGAAGTCAGCGATGCACAGGAAACGGTCGCGATGCTGACGCGGGTAGGTGAACCGGAACCGTTCAGGTGCATCCGGTTTCGGTTCGGTGAGCACGATGACGTCATCGCCCTCCGAGATCGCCGGGAAGTAGCCGTACACAACCGCGGCGTGCGCGAGAATGCCCTCGGAAGTCAGCCGATCGAGCCAGTACCGGAGCCGCGGACGGCCTTCCGACTCGACCAGTTCCTCGTACGTCGGACCGTCGCCCTTGCGCTGACCGCGAAGGCCCCACTGGCCGAGGAAGAGAGCGCGCTCGTCGAGCAGCCCCGAGTACTCGGACAGAGAGATTCCCTTGACGATGCGCGAGCCCCAGAACGGCGGTGTCGGCACCGCAATGTCGGTAGCGACATCGGAACGCTCCGGCAGGACGACGGGAACCGCTGCAGCTTTACGCTTTTCGGCGATGCGCTTGGAACGCTCGTGACGAGCCTTACGCTCGGCAGCCTTCTCGCGAGCAGCGATGGCCTCCGGGCTGTCCGGCGCCGGGCCGCCGCCGCGCTTGGTCGTCATGATCTGGTCCATCAAGTTCAGACCCTCGAAAGCGTCGCGGGCATAGCTGACGTCGCCCTCGTACACCTCCTGCAGATCGTTCTCGACGTACGAACGCGTCAGCGCGGCACCACCCAGCAAAACCGGGAACTGTTCCGAGACACCGCGAGAGTTCAGTTCCTTGAGGTTGTCCTTCATGACCACTGTCGACTTCACGAGCAATCCGGACATGCCGATGACATCGGCCTTGTGCTCGATCGCAGCATCGAGAATGGTCGCGATGGGCTGCTTGATGCCGAGGTTCACGACGTCGTAACCGTTGTTACTCAAGATGATGTCGACAAGGTTCTTGCCGATATCGTGGACGTCGCCCTTGACCGTCGCAATGACGAGGCGGCCCTTGCCGTCGTCGTCCGTCGCTTCCATGTGCGGCTCGAGGAACGCAACTGCTGCCTTCATGACCTCGGCGGACTGCAGAACGAACGGCAACTGCATCTGTCCGGAACCGAACAATTCACCGACGGTCTTCATGCCCGAAAGCAGTGTCTCGTTGATGATTTCGATCGGGGACTTGACCGTCATTGCTTCGGTGAGATCGTCGTCGAGGCCGTTGCGCTCGCCGTCGACGATGCGACGCTCGAGCCGGTCGAACAACGGAAGTCCGGCGAGTTCCTGCGCACGGGACTCGCGCGCCGACGCAGCCGAGACACCCTCGAACAGAGCCATCAGCTTCTGCAGCGGGTCGTAGCCCTCGCTACGACGGTCGTAGACCAGGTCGAGTGCGGTTTCACGCTGCTCGTCCGGAATTCGCGCCATCGGCAGAATCTTGGACGCGTGAACGATCGCCGTGTCCAGACCGGCCTCGGTGCACTCGTGCAGGAACACCGAGTTGAGGACCTGACGTGCCGCCGGGTTCAAACCGAACGAAATGTTCGAGATACCCAGGGTGAAGTGCAGTTCCGGGTACGCAGCCTTGAGCTGACGGATGGCTTCGATGGTCTCGATGCCGTCGCGTCGCACCTCTTCCTGACCGGTGGAGATGGGGAAGGTCAAGGCGTCGACGATGATGTCGGACTCGGCGAGTCCCCAGTTTCCCTTGATGTCCTCGATCAGACGCTTGGCGATGGCGACCTTGGTCTCGGCGGTGCGAGCCTGGCCCTCTTCGTCGATGGTCAGGGCGACGACTGCCGCGCCGTGCTCCTTGACCAACGTCATGATCTTGTGAAAACGCGATTCGGGGCCGGCGCCGTCCTCGTAGTTGACGGAGTTGACAGCGCAGCGGCCACCGAGGTGTTCGAGACCAGCCTGCAACACGGCAGGCTCGGTGGAGTCGAGCATGATCGGCAGCGTCGAGGACGTCGCCAGACGGCTGGCCAGTTCCGACATGTCGGCGGCACCGTCGCGGCCCACGTAGTCGACGTTGAGGTCGAGCATGTGTGCGCCGTCGCGGGTCTGGTCCTTGGCGATGTCCAGGCACTTCTGGTAGTCCGCGGAGAGCATTGCCTCGCGGAAAGCCTTGGAGCCGTTGGAGTTCGTGCGTTCACCGATCATCAGGATGCTGGCGTCCTGCTCGAACGGCACCGCCGAGTACAGCGAAGAGGTACTCGGCTCGTGGATCGGGGTGCGCTGGGCCTTCTCGACCTGACGGACCGCGTCGGCGACCGCGCTGATGTGCTCGGGTGTCGTACCGCAGCAGCCGCCTACGAGGCCGAGTCCGAACTCGGAAACGAAACCACTGAGGGCTTCGGCCAATTCGTCGGCGGTCAGCGGGTACTCGGCGCCCTTGGGGCCGAGCTGCGGCAGACCGGCATTGGGCATGACCGACACCGGCAGCGTCGAGTACTTGGACAGGTGCCGGAGATGTTCGCTCATCTCGGCCGGCCCGGTGGCACAGTTCAGGCCGATCATGTCGATACCGAGTGGCTCGAGTGCCGTCAGCGCCGCACCGATCTCACTGCCCAGGAGCATCGTTCCAGTTGTCTCTACCGTCACGTGCGTGATGATCGGCAACCGCAGTCCGAGTTGCTCCATCGCGCGCTGACTGCCGAGAATGGCAGCCTTCACCTGAAGCAGGTCCTGGCAGGTTTCGACGAGGATGGCGTCGGCGCCACCGTCGATCATGCCGAGCGCAGCTTCGGTGTACGCGTCACGAAGGACTGCGTACGGTGCGTGTCCGAGGCTGGGGAGCTTGGTTCCCGGTCCCATCGAGCCGAGTACGAATCGGGCCATGCCGTCGCGGCCTGGTCCCATCTCGTCCGCTACTTCACGGGCGAGAGCAGTGCCTTTTTCCGCGAGTTCGCGGATCCGGTGAGAGATGTCGTAGTCGGCGAGGTTGGGCAGGTTGCAACCGAAGGTGTTGGTCTCGACGGCATCGGCACCAGCGGCGAAGTACGCACGGTGGATGTCTTTGAGCACGTCGGGACGGGTGTCGTTGAGGATCTCATTGCACCCCTCGAGGCCGAGGAAGTCGTCCAGGGTGAGGTCCGCGGCCTGCAACATGGTGCCCATCGCTCCGTCGCCGATGACAACGCGCTGTTTCAGCGCATCAAGCAGGGCAGAGTTAAATGGGGCAGACATGCCGTCCAGAGTAGTGGGCGCACCGACAAGCTCTGGCCGTAGGCTGGGTGGGTGAGTCCAAGTGAGTTCCCCGTCACTCCCGACGGCCCGGTCGATTTCGACGATTCCGCGGCCTTCGAGAGCCCTGACGGCTTTGCCGTCGACAGCAGCGACCGCCTCGAGGGCGACATCCCTGTCCTACGTGATCCCATCCTCGTTGCAGCTTTCGAGGGCTGGAACGACGCCGGTGACGCAGCCAGCGGTGCGGTCGAACATCTCGAGCTGATCTGGGATGCCCAGCCGCTCGCCGAACTCGATTCCGAGGACTACTACGACTACCAGGTCAACCGTCCCACGGTCCGTCAGGTCGACGGTGTCACTCGCGAAATCGTTTGGCCGGCAACACGTTTGTCGGTCTGTTCACCTCCAGGCAGTGAGAGCGACATCGTCCTTCTTCGCGGGATCGAACCCAACATGCGGTGGCGCAGTTTCTGCGAGGATCTGCTCGAGTTGATCGACCAACTGAACGTCAAGACCGTGGTCATCCTCGGAGCCCTGCTCGCCGATACTCCGCACACCCGCCCGGTGCCGGTCACGGGCACGGCGTACAGCAGCGAATCCGCGGCACGATTCAACCTCGAACAGACCCGATACGAAGGCCCGACAGGCATCACCGGAGTTCTTCAGGACGAGTGCGTTCGTGCTGGTGTACCCGCTATTTCGTTCTGGGCAGCGGTTCCGCACTACGTCTCGCAGCCACCCAACCCGAAGGCCACAGTGGCCCTCCTTCAACGAGTCGAGGATGTTCTCGACATCGAGGTCCCCCTCGGTGAACTCCCAGCTCAGTCGGAGGATTGGGAGGAAGCGGTCAACGAAATGACCGCGGACGACGAGGAAATCGGCGAATACGTGCGCACCCTGGAAGAGCGGGGAGACGCCGAAACCGACATCAGCGAAGCAATCTCCAAGATCGACGGCGACGCCATCGCCGCGGAATTCGAGCGCTACCTCAGACGGCGAGGACCCGGCAGCTTCGGACTGTGAGCAAGAACACTCCAGAAGAAGGTGGAAGTACACAGCGCCCACTGCGCCTCCGGCTTCAACTGATCGCGCTGTACGCCGGCGGGTTCCTCGGCCCGTTCGGCGGCGGCGTGGTTGCTTCGATCCTCCCCGAGATCGGTGACGATCTAGGGGTCGGACCGTCGGCGGCCGCCTCCTCCCTCACCGCGTACCTGCTCCCCTTCGCCGCTCTGATGTTGGTGTCGGGGACGCTCGGGACACGGTGGGGCAAGGTCCGGACGGTGCGGATCGCATACGGCGTCTACGTCTTCGCGTCGTTGGCATGCTTTCTCGCCCCGACACTCGAGATCTTCCTGGCCGCCCGGGTACTGCAGGGCTCCGCGAACGCATTCACCACGCCGCTGTTGCTTGCTTCGTTGGCGGCCGCAACTCCGCAGGCTCGATTGGGTCGAGCCCTCGGTGCCTTCGGCGCATTCCAGGCTGCAGGGCAGTCGTCGGCTCCGTTGATCGGCGGACTGGCGGCCGAATTCGACTGGCGTCTGGCCTTTCTCGTCATCGCAGTGGTCGCGGGCATCCTGGGAGCCGTCGGGCTCCCGAAGTCCGAAGCACCGGCAGCGACCACTCCCGCCCGTCTCCGCGATGCATTACGCCCCGAAGTGCTCCGCATCGGTATCGCTGCATTGCTCGGCTGGGGCGCCCTCGGTGGACTGAGCTTCCTGCTCGCCTTCCGCTTCGAAGACGAGTTCGGGCTGTCCCCCACCGTCCGCGGCCTACTGCTCACCGTCTTCGGCGTGGCCGGCATCCTCTCGGCCCGGCGCATCGGAATCCTCATCGATCGCATCGGCGCACGCTCCTCCGTGATGATCGGTGCACTGGGCGGAGCAGTTCTGGTCTCCGTCGTCGGCCTTGCCGGCTTGGTGCCGGTGATCGCGATCGCATGGTTTGTCGCAGGTGTCGCGAGCCAGTTCGTCCTTGTCGGCGTCAACGCGGCGGTGCTCGGATCCGCGGGGCCCAACCGTGGCGGCGCTGTCTCGGTCGTCCAAGCGATGCGCTTCGGCGGCGCCGCTCTTGCTCCCCTGGCCCTGACACCGATTTACGACTCTTCGCCTGCCGCGAGCTTCCTGATCCCCGCACTATTGCTCGCCGTCGTCGCTCCCCTGATCATGCCGAAGCAACGCTGATCGGTCTCGGCAGTTTCGAATTTGAAGTTGTGTAGGTAGTGAGTTTGTCGGCGAAAGCGACCACCGTTGTCGCGAGGCTGTCAGGGCGAACATTGTTCGGAAAATCTTGTGTTTCCGTCGTCGACAGATATTGATACCATTGGAACATGAGCGAATCTGAGTCGGAACCGGAACGGCCGATCGATATTTTTCGGCGATCGGTTGCCGTCATCGAAGAAAATTTGCCTCCTACCTGGTCTTTGTCGACACAGCGCTCCCCCGACCTGTCCGAGGCGCCACTCCGACTCGACCTCCGCTCCCCTGACGGCGCGGTGGCCAAATTCGGCGTCTACGCCGCTCACGGTGTCCTGAGCAGCGACGTTCCCGGTATCGCCGATCGCTTCCCCACCGGTCAACCCGGCTTCGTGTGCGCAAAATATCTGTCCGAGCCGGTCCGCCGGCAGCTCGATTCCCACGCGATCTCGTACGCAGACGCCACGGGCAACGTGTCGTTGACCGCTGATCGACCCGCCGTCTGGGTGCGTGGACGCGGAGCCGACGCCGATCCGTGGCGGGGGCCCGGACGTCCTTCCGGACAGTTGACGGGCGATCCGTCAGCTCGCGTCGTGCGTGCGCTTGCCGATTTCGCGGCGCCACTGGCGATCACTGCCTTGGTGCGCCTGGCCGGTGCGTCGACGGGAGCAACCTATCGGGTGGTTCAGACACTGTCGGATCGTGAACTGGTGACCAGGCTCCCCCGCGGTGGGATCGGTGACGTCCGCTGGCCGAAGATGCTTCGTGAATGGGCGGCTGAAGCCGGCGCCAAAGCGCCGACGCCTCACGGCTTTCACGCGCCGGACGGGTTGGAAGCACTCTTCGATCAACTGCGTCAGCTCAGCGGTCACATCTACGCCGGTACCGCCTCGGTGGCCGCGGCACCCTTTGCTCGGTACGCGCCCACTCGACGTGCCCACTTCCATGCCGACAACGTCGATCAGTTCGCCGACGCTCTCGGACTACGGCGGGTGGAATCCGGCGGTGACGTGTGGATCACCGCTCCCCTCTCACCGTCTGCCTTCGACCGATTGCTCACCCGCGACGGCATCCGCATCGTCGCCCCCAGCCAAGCGTTCGCCGATCTGCTGGTCGGCCCGGACTCCGACGAGGCGGCGGCCGAGCACCTGCTCACATGGATGATCGAGAACGAATCGCAGTGGCGACGCGCCGCATCCCCTGCTACGGATCGCCCGTAGGAAAAAGAGGGGGCGTCTCTCGCCTACCCTGTCATGGTGGAAGAAACGAGTGCGCCCGATTACGCCGCGTACGCCGACACCAATCGACTGAAGCTGTTTTCGTTCACGATCGCGGAAAAACGGGCCGAGTACCTCTGGGTACTTCGTGCCTTCGACCATGCTCGCGCCAACTACACCGTCCTGCTGCATGCCGGAGCCGTCGCGCAAATCCTCGAGAAGATCGGTGGATCGGATCCGGCGGCCGATCTGTCGGCAGCAGAGGTCACTCCCCTGTTGGATCAGCTCCATGTGTGGGAGATCCTCGAGCGCAGCTACGACGGCACCCGCGCGGCCACGCTGGCCGAGTACCGCAATCGCCACTTCGTCTACCAGTTCGGTCAGGCCGGATACCAGGTCTATCGATCAGTCGAGGACGTTCTCGCCGCACGCCTGGACTCGGCCTCGCTCTCGCGTCTCGCTCTGCCGGACCTGCTCGCAGACATGTCCGAACTCGCCGAGGCCAACCGAAGCTCCGACGGCGATCTGATCTTCCGCAAGCTCAAGCGCCTCGACTCGACACTCTCCGACATGGCCGATCGAGCCGCGCACTTCTATCTGACCCTCGGCGACCTCGTACGGACCACGGAGATCACTCCGCAGGCTTTCCTCACGCACAAGGACGCTCTGCTCACGCACATGCGGGAGTTCAGCTCCGATCTGGCGCGCTACGCCCCCAAGCTCAAGGAAGCGATCGAGCACGTCGAATCCACCGGGGTCGATCGCATGATCCGCCTCGCCGCCGCCAGTGACGAACGGGTGTTCGTCCCGATCACCGAACGCGAAGACGACTGGGCTGCGCGTTGGCGAGGATTGACCGCCTGGTTCGTCTCCGCGGAATCGGGGATCAGCGAGTCCGAGCGTCTACGTGAGGGCACGATGAGCGCGATCGCCGCGGTTCTGGCGCTCCTTCGCCGCGTCACGGAAACCCGTCGCGGCGGCGTCAGCCGCGAGAGCCAGCTCCGGCACCTCGCCGGCTGGTTCGCCGCCACGCCGTCCGAAGACGCAGCTCATGCTCTGTTCCAGGCAGTGTTCGACCTCGGCCGTCCACGCCACCTCTCGATGGTGCATCCGGACGCCGACATCATTTCTCACTCACGTTCGTGGTGGGAGGCACCGCCGGTCGAGATCGCGCGAACACTCGCCGAAACCGGCCGCCCGCCCTCACCAGGATTGCCGAGCAAGGTCGCCCGCAACGACGGCAGCATCCGCCGCCTACGCGAAGAGCAGTTGGCAGCGCAACGTACGCGCAGCGCCGCGGCGCAATCACTCGCGTCCAACGGCGTCTATCAGCGTGAACTCAACGAGCAGGAGACCGAAGTTTTGCTGAGTCTGCTCAATGCAGCACTGACCGCGCGCGTTCCGGTAGTGGGACGCGTCAAGAGCTCCACCGGTAGTGAGAACGGGGTGAAGCTGACGCTCAGTCCCTCGGACGGTTCGACCACCATCAAGACCGCCCGCGGGCGTATGCACCTCGACGGCATCGAGGTCAGTGTTCGATGAGAGCTCGCGAGATCACGCCCCTTGCCCTCGACTCGTATCAACGCGCGGCGCGAGTGATCCTGTCCAACCACCTGATCACCTCGACGTACCCGGATCGAATTGCGTTGCCGCTCTTGCGCCGGTGGGCCACCGAGCTGCGTGACGACCTACTCGAACTGTTCGGCTACCGCCTCGAGGTGACGGAGACCACCGCGCGCCTGTTCACGGTGTCGGATCGACTCAACCCGTCGGCACCGGCCCGAACTGCCTCCGAGCGAACCTTCGATCGCACGCGTTACGCCTACCTGGCACTGTGCCTGGCCGCGTTGGGCCGCGCCGGGAACCAGATCACGTTGTCGGAGTTGGCCGATCACGTCGCGGCCGACGCTGCACAAGTCGACGGCGTCGAACTCTCCACCGATCGTGCGTCGGACCGCGACGCCTTCGTCGACGCAGTGGGCTGGCTCGGCGTCAGAGGCGCCATCGCACTCGCCGACGGTGACGCAAACGGCTGGGCGTCCAATCCCGAAGCGGGAGAAGCGCTCTACGACATCGACCGTTCCGTCGTCGTAGCCCTGTTCCGTCCGCCGCGCGCCCTGCAGCACCTGCACTCCATCCGCGGACTCCTGGCCACGGAGACCTCGAGCGCTGCCGAGGACGACGGAATTCCTGTGGACGCGAAAGAGATCGGACGCCGAGTGCGTCGGGCACTGGTCGAGCGGCCGGTCGTACTGGCGGGTGAACTCGATCAGCACGAATTGATCGCCTTGGCGCAGCCCAAGACCGCGTCGGAAGTCGAACTACTGACGGGGTTGGTGGCCGAGCGTCGCGCCGAGGGAATCGCGATGATCGATCCCACCGGTCGCCTCTCCGACGTCCGCTTCCCGAGCACCGGAACTATCGCCCAGGTAGCTCTACTCCTCGCCGGCGAGATTGCCGACCGCGTACTCGACGTCGACGCTCCGGAGCTGCCGAAACTTCCGATCCCGCACGTGTCGGACGATCACCTGATCGAACAACTCGATGCCGCCATCCCGGAGGCCGGGATCTTCGAGGACCTCGCCGACGAGGACGACGACTTCGTGTTGCCTGCCGGCGAACCGGCCGAGCCCCCGGAACCCGTCACGTACCCAATGATCGACGACGACTGGCTCGCCGACAAGGTCAGCGAGTTGGTGGACCAGTTCGGACGCACGTTCGCAGCGCAATGGCAGGCCGATCACAACGGGCTGCGCAAGCAGGCGCTCGGGTTGCTGCAACGTCTGCGCCTGACGCATGCGGTCGACGGCGGCGTACTGGTGTTGCCCGTCCTTGCCCGGTACCGCGACGTCGTGGTCTCCGTACGCGAACGCGATCCTCAGATCGACTTCGCGGTAGACAACTCCGCACCGGATCCGGTCGACGAATTCGGCCCCGAATCTTCCACCAACGGCGAACTATCAGAGGTAGAGAACGTATGAGCAACGCCCGCTTCCGACCTACTCGGGCTGGAATCATCAACCTCTGGGATTACCGAGACCAGGAGTTCTCGTTCGCCGACGGTCGACTGGTCCTACGAGGGCCAAACGGATCCGGTAAGACCAAGGCCCTCGAGGTCTTGTTCCCGTTCGTTTTCGACGGCCGCATCGAACCGCGGCGCCTCAACCCCTTCGCCGGTGAAGAGCGCACGATGAAGTCCAACCTTCTCTACCGGGGCCAGGACAGCGCGCACTCCTACGTGTGGATGGAGTTCTGCCGCGGCTCCCTCGAAGATCCCGAGTCGGTGACCGTGGGAATCGGCATGCGGGCAACCCGCACCAACGACAAGGTCACCCGCTGGTACTTCGTCGCCGACGGCCGCGTCGGAGTCGACTTCTCGCTGATCGGCAACGACGATCGTCCTCTCACCAAGAAGCAGTTGGCCGAACAACTCGGCAGCGATTCCATCACCGACCGTCCCCTCGACTACCGCACCGCGATCGACGCGCGAATGTTCGGTCTCGGAGTGCAGCGCTACGACCAGCTGATCAATCTCATTCTCACGCTTCGCCGTCCCCAGCTCGCGAAGAACCTTGATCCGAAGGGCCTTTCGCAAGCGCTCACCGACGGCCTCCGTCCACTCGACGACCAACTCGTCCTCGAAGCTGCGCGTTCGTTCAGCGATATGGAAGAGGTCGGCCGCGCGCTCGAGGGGCTCGCAGCCGCCGATCAGGCAGCGCAGAGTTTCATCGGCGTCTACACCAAGTACCTGCGTCAGCAGTCGCGCGGAGAGATCGAACAGGTCAGCACCCGCCTCGCAGCAGTCACCAGAGGCGTTGCCGCCATGGACGAGTCGTCGCTCGCCCAGACCCGCAGCCGTGAAGCCCGGGCAGCAGCCGAGGAGCGCTTCAACCAGGCCGAGCAGGCACTCGAGAACGCGCGCGCCAATGTCGAGGCGTTGCAACGCTCGAGCGCCTACGAAGGCAAACAGCAGCTCGACGATCTCGCCCAGGCCGTCTCGACGCTCAAGCTCTCGACCGAGCAACAGGCAGACAAGTCGAGGAAGGCGCAGGCTGCACTCGCGCAGCGCGGCGACGAAGCCGACAAGGCCGCATCGTCGGTCAAGCGTGCAGCCGAGGCACTCTCACGTGCCGAGGACGAACTGCAGGCAGCCGCCGAGGACGCCGGCATCGTCTGGACTCCCCTGCCCGACGGCTCACGCAGCGACCAGATCACCGCAGCAGTGCGTGGCCATGCCGAGGAGCGTGACGGCGACGTACGCGTAGTCCGCACTGCGCTCGCGACCGTCGAGAAGGCCGCTACCGAACGAACCCGGGCCGAAAACAGCTCGCGCCGTGGACAAGAGCTGCTCGAAGCGTCCAAGGCCGCTGTGCTCGAAGGCGAAGCTGCCGTGGAACTCGCACGCAGTCAGTGCGCCAGTGGGCTGCGCGCGTGGTGGACCGATCACTCTTCCTTGTTCTCAGCTGTCGGCGCAGACACGTCGCTGTTCGAGGCTCTCGACGCGGCGCTCGCCGAGGTCGGCGACGAGGACGCTCCGGCGCTGTCCGCAGTTCTCACCGAGCACACCGAGGCAGGCACCGAGACGCTGCGCGAGCGACGTCGTGAGGCCGAAGCTGAAATATCTGCATCACACGCCTCCATCGCAGCTCTGAAATCCGAGCGCAAGGCCGTCTCGGCGGAACACGAGGACGCTCCGCCGGCCTTCCACGCACGGACCGACAACCGCAGTGATCTGGGTGGGTCGCCGCTGTGGCAGCTGGTGCGCTTCGCCGATTCCGTCGAACCAGACGTGGCCACGGGAATCGAATCCGCACTCCAGGCGGCAAATCTGCTGGACGGATGGGTCTGCCCGGACGAAACGATTCCAGATCACGTCAGTGAGCAGTTCCTGACCGCTCTGCCGGTCAAGCAGCGCCCCAAGGGACGAACGCTGGCCGACGTCCTCGAGGTCGAAGGCAATGCCGACGTACCCGACGCTCGGGTACAGGACATTCTCGCGTCGATCAGTCTCGTCGAGGCACCGGGCGACTCCGATGCCAGCGTCGCGATCGGCGTCGACGGCCGCTTCTGGCAAGGTGTTGCGCGTGGCCGGCACGTCAAGGCCGACGCCGAGTACATCGGCACGACAGCGCGGGCGCGTCGACGCGAAGCTCGGATCACCGAGATCGACGCAGCTCTGGAAGAACTTGCCGCCGCTGTCGATGCAGCCAAGGCACTGGTGACGCAGACCAACGAGCAGCTGAGCCGAATCAACTCTGCGGCAAAGGAATTGCCGAAGACAGGGTCGATCCTCCGCGCACTCAAAACCGTCACCGAATCCGCCGGTGCACTCCGCACTCGCTCGGAGGCCACGGAAACGGCACAACGCGAACTCGATGCGGCGATCGCCGATCTGGCGGCGAAGGAAAAGCAACTCCGGGCGACGGCGTCGCAGCACCGGACCCCGCATATCGGCCGTGAACTCGACTCCCTCGCGGCGGCGATCCGTCATTTCGAGAAGCAGGGCGAACTGGCGCTGCGCTGCCGACGCGAGCATGCCAAGGAAGTCGAACTCGAACGCGAGTCTCGCGACCGTCTCGACGAATCACGCGCCAATGCGGAGGAATTCGCCGAGGAAGCCGCCATCGCCGAGGAGAGTCTGCTTCAGCAGGTCCAGCGCCTCGAGACACTGCGCGACACCCTCGGGGCCAGCGCCGAGCAGATCGACCTCGACCTGGCAAAAGCCCGCGCGAAGATCGAAGAATGCAAGGTCGAACAGCGTGCTGCGCGAAAGGCGTACGACGCTGCCGTCCTCCAGATCGGCACGGCAGAGGGTGCGTACAACACCGCCGTCGAGACTCTTCGGCACACCCTGACCGAAACCCGCAGTGATGCAGAGCGACTCGCACCCTATGCGCGCCCGGACCTTCTCGAGTTGTTGGGCGTCAAGGAACATCTGAGCTGGCCGGCAAGTTCAGCGGCGTGGATGAGCCCTGATCAGTTGGTCTACCGCATCCAGAACGAAGACCGCAGCGAGGACGCGGCCCACCCGCCCGTCCTCCCCGAAGACGTCGACAAGTTGTACCGAGCGCTCGAGGCTGCGACCTCGGCGGTACGCGTCACCGACGGAGCCCGCAAGGCAACCCGCACGGCACTGACCTCGGCGTTGCAGGACTTCGACGCCCAACTCGCGGCGGCCGGACAGGACTACCGCCTGCAGTGGGATGCACCGGACGGACTGACCGTCGTACGAGTGCAGGACGATCAGGGCTATTCGTCGATCGGTGAATTCGCAACGCGGATCCACGATGCTCGTGGCGATCAGGAGCAGTTGCTCACCGAATCCGAGCGTCGCATTCTCGAAGATGCCCTGCTGACCGGATTGGCTCAGCAGATCCACGAGCGCACGGTCGATGCACGCGTGTTGATCGCACAGATGGGCACGGAGATGCGTGAGCGTCGGATGTCCTCGGGCAACACCATCGGCGTTCACTGGGTGCTCGCCGACAACCTCGACGACAGCTCGCGGGCGATCTCCAAGCTGCTGGATCGAGACGCGTCGGCCCTCGGCGTCGATGAACTAGCTACTCTGCGAGCTCATTTCGCGACCCAGATCCGTACCGCCCGCGCGGCGCACCCCGAACGCTCGTACCCGGAAATCCTGTCCTCGGCGCTCGACTACAGGCAGTGGCGCGTGTTCTCGTTCACCCTCATCAGCGGTGAGGGCAAGGAAGACCGCCTTACCGTCGCGCGGCACAGCGCGCTGTCCGGTGGCGAGCAGTCGGTTTCGCTGCACCTTCCTTTGTTCGCCGCGGCGCACGTCATGCTGGACTCGGCCGACCCGCACGCCCCGCGTCTGCTGGCACTGGACGAGGCCTTCGCCGGTGTCGACGACAACGGTCGCAGCGAGCTGCTCGGCTTGAGCGTTCAGTTCGACCTGGATCTCTTCATGACCGGCTACGACCTGTGGATCACGTACGCAGACGTCCCCGGCTGTGCGCCTTTATTAACCGCCCGCGGTTAATAAGGCGCACAGCAGGGGTTCAGCGAAGCGAAATACCCAGCAGGGCGTCTACGGCATCGGCGAACTCGCCGGGTGCCTGCGTGTCGGATCCGCCGCCCTCGATGGCGCGGCGTGCCCAACCGTCGAGCGCGTCGAGCGCCTTCGGGGTGTCGAGATCGTCGGCCAAATGCTGACGCAAACGCGCAACAGTGTCGGTGGCTGACGGCGCGGAATCGAGAGCCGCTGCCTCGCGCCATACCTTCAGACGCGACTGAGCATCCTCGAGGACCTGATCGGTCCACGCGCGATCCTGGCGGTAGTGGCCGGAGAGCAATCCGAGACGAATTGCTGCGGGATCGACCCCTTCACCGCGCAGTTTCGAGACGAAGACGAGGTTTCCGCGACTCTTCGACATCTTCTCGCCGTCGAGGCCGATCATGCCGGTGTGCACGTAGTGCCGCGCGAAACGGCGATCACCCGTTGCCGATTCGGCATGTGCTGCCGAGAACTCGTGGTGCGGGAAGATCAGGTCGCTGCCACCGCCCTGGACGTCGAAGCCGGAGCCGATGCGGTTGAGAGCAATGGCCGCGCACTCGATGTGCCAACCGGGGCGCCCCGGCCCGAAGGGTGAGGGCCACGAGGGCTCGCCCGGACGCTCCGCCCGCCAGACGAGTGCGTCGAGCGGATTGCGCTTTCCGACGCGATCGGGATCTCCGCCACGTTCGGCAAAGAACTTCTCCATCGTCGCGCGGTCGTAGCCCGACTCGTAGCCGAACTGCTCGGTCGCGTCGGCGCGGAAGTAGACGTCGGGGAACTCCGCGTCGTCGACGATGTACGCGGCGCCGGACGCCACGAATTTCTCCACCAACTCGACTACTTCGTTCACCGATTCGACGGCGCCGATGTAGTCCTTCGGCGGAAGCACGCGCAGCGCTTCCATGTCCTCCCGGAAGAGCGCGGTCTCACGCATGCCGAGGACGATCCAGTCCTCGCCGTCGCGATTGGCGCGCTCGAACAGCGGGTCGTCCACGTCGGTCACGTTCTGGACGTAATGGACGTCGTGTCCGGCGTCGCGCCAGATGCGGTTCACGAGGTCGAACGTGAGGTAGGTGGCCGCGTGACCGAGGTGGGTGGCGTCGTACGGGGTGATGCCGCAGACGTACATCGTCGCTTTCTTGCCCGGGGTGACGGGGCGAACCTGACGGTCGGCTGTGTCGTACAGCCGCAACGGCGGCCCCTGACCGGGAACGGACGGGAGTGCGGTATCGGACCAAGACTGCATGCTGCCGAGCCTAGTGGAGACTGCTCTGAGGCTGGGAAGGTGCTGGCTGATCCTGCTCCGGTTCGGGCGTCGACGCGAGCTTGCTCGGCCACCAGATCTTCTGACCGATGTCGTAGGTCAGGGCCGGGACCAGCAAGGATCGGACGATCAGAGCGTCGAGCAGGACACCGAACGCCACGATGAACGCGATCTGCGCGAGGAACAACAGCGGGATCACCGCCAACGCCGAGAAGGTTGCTGCCAGAACAACTCCGGCAGAGGTGATCACCCCGCCGGTCACGGTGAGTCCCCGCAGCGCACCCGCCCGAGTGCCGATCTTCAGCGCTTCCTCACGCACCCTCGTCATGAGGAAGATGTTGTAGTCGATTCCCAGAGCCACCAGGAACACGAACGCAAACAGCGGGACCACCGGATCCGCGCCGGGGAACCCGAAGACGTGGTCGAACACCAGCGACGAAATGCCCAGTGTCGCAGCAAACGAGAGCACAACGGTGCCCATGAGAAGCAGCGGTGCGAGAAGCGAACGCAGCAACAGGGAGAGAATCACGAACACCACGATGATCACCACGGGAATGATGAGTGTCCGGTCCCGTGTCGAGGTCGTCTTCGTGTCGAGGTCGGTCGCAGTGACGCCACCGACCAACGCGTCGGCACCGTCCACGGAGTGAACTGCATCACGTAGTCGCACGATGGTGTCTTCGGCCTCGAGTGAGTCGGCAGCGTCAGTCAACGTCGCCTGCAGGGAGACTCGTCCGTCGACAACCAGTGGGGCTCCCCCGTTCTGTACGACGCTTACGTCGCTGACGCCCTCCACGCGACTGGCTGCCGCAACGGCGTCCACCTGGTCCGCATTCGCGATGACCACGGCCGGTGAACCCGAACCCGCGTCGAAGTGCTCGCCGAGAATCTCCTGGCCTGCAACCGAATCGACGTCGAGCAAGAAGATGTCGGACGAAGAGACACCGCTGGCTTTGAACTGCGGCATCATCAGCGCGAAGATCACAAGCACCAGCGTCGACGCCACCCAGAAGCGGCGCGGGTGCCTACCGATTCGAGCAGCGAGCCCGGCCCAGAACCGGTGATCGTTCGCCTCGTCGTGGTGCTCGCGGTCGGCGTCGAACTTCGGCTTGGTCGGCCAGTACGCAGTCCGCCCGAACAGAACGAGGACTGCAGGTAGGAACGTCATCGATGCGAGGAAGGACGCGGCGATACCGATGGCGGCCACCGGGCCCAGCCCGCGGTTCGAGTTCAGGTCGGAGAGCAACAGGCACAGAACGCCCGCGATGACCGTTCCGGCAGACGCCGCGACGGGTTCGAGCGTCGCGCGCCACGCAGTCCGCATTGCTGCGTACTTGTCCTTCTCGATCCGCAATTCCTCACGGTAGCGAGAGACCAGAAGCAGCGCGTAGTCGGTGGCGGCACCGAACACGAGGATGAACAGGATGCCCTGGCTCTGACCGTTCAGTGCGATGACGTCCGCGTCGGCGAGCAGATACACGAGCAAGCTCGACAATCCGAGTGCGAAGATCGCCGAAAAGATCACCACGAACGGCAGGATCGGGCTCCGGTAGACGATGATCAGGATCAGGATCACGACGGATCCGGCTACCAACAACAGCAGTCCGTCGATACCGGCGAATGCTGCCGACAGATCCGCAACCTGCCCAGCGGGGCCGGTGACCTTGACTGTCAGTCCGTCAGGGCTCGACTCCAGCGCCGCGCGCAGCGCTTTCACGCTGTCCTTGACCTCGAGGGTGCTGTCGACCGGCAGGAACATCTGCAACGCCTGGCCGTCGGCCGACGGGATCGGCGGCGATGACGCGTCACCGAATCCCTCGGTACCGACAAACGAATCGACGGTCTGGGACAGGAAGGTGGAGTCGGCGGGCTCGAGGCCACCTGGTCGTTCCGCCACGACGATGGCCGGCACGAAGCGGGTGTCCGTGAAGCTCTCTTGAAGCTTTGCCACCTCGGTGGCTTCGGCCGACGCCGGCAGGAACGACGTGTTGTCGTTCTGCTGCACCGTGCTGAGCTTTCCGGCGAACGGGCCGCCGAATCCTCCGATTGCCAGCCAGCCGATCACAAGGAGAGCTGGCACAATCCATCGAAGGCGACGAACAGGACGATTTTGTACTGGTGTGCTCACTGGGTCTCCAGGGATCGGCAGCAGAGAGGACTTGCCGACTATTTTGTTCAGCATGCTGAGTAATTGCAAACGGAAGGCAAAAACATGAGCAGCGACGGCCTGGACGACTGGCCAACCGGCCGGCTGTTGTCCACCGCTGCGCGCCTGGTAGAGCACTCGTGGGAGAAGGTTCTGCGGTCTCAGGACATGACGCACGCGGGCCTGATCGTGCTCCACTCGATCGCCGGTGGGGCGGCGTCTCAACGCGACATCGCGAAGAACGCCCGCGTCACCGATCAGACGATGAGCCGCACGATCGACCGTCTCGAACGAGCGGGTTACGTCACGCGTGACACCGATCCGCGGGACGAGCGTCGGCGCGTGATCGCGATAACCGACGCCGGAAGACTGACGTACGAGCGACTACTGACGCTCGAGAAGGAAGATGCGGCGTTGACCGTCGGGGTCGGGGACGTCGCCGCGCTGCGCGAACAACTACTGCGATTGGTTCGCTCACCCGGATTGAAGACGGCAACTCGCGAACAGCAGGAAACGTCTCGAGACTAGAAAGCCGGCCAGGGAATCGTTCGATGGCCGTTAGGTTCGGGCATTACCGCGGACTCGGCGAACTGCATCGCCCGGACCGCCAAGGCCACGATTTCCTCTTCGGTGATCAGTTCGGACAACTCGTCCCCGAGATCTCCATCGAGAGTTGTCGCGAATTCGGCGACGTCGGCGATCAAAGCACCGGGTACGGGCTGCCCGGCCCACCCCCACAACACGGTCCGCAGCTTGTTCTCCGAGTGAAGACAGATTCCGTGATCAACGCCGTACACCGAGCCGTCGACGCCTTCGAGGGCGTGACCACCTTTGCGGTCGGCGTTGTTGATGAGGACGTCCAGAACGGCCATTCGCTGCAGCCGTGGATCGTCCGCATGGATCAGAGAGACTGGTTCACCCTCCGAGTCGAAGGCCTGCAGGACCTCGAACCACCCTGGCGGAACATTGCCCGGACTGCACAGGTCGACCATCTCGAGTCCGCCAGATCCATCCGCGCGGCGATCGACGGTGTCAATCCAACGCTGCACCATGCCTGGCCCGAAAGGGCCGTCCCGCAACACTGTTCGCGGAATCACTCCCCAGCCCAGCGCCTCGGACACGCGGTACGACGCAACCTCACGCCCGGCCAGAGTGCCGTCCGGGAAATCCCACAGTGGGCGTTCACCCCGCACCGGTTTGTAGACCACACGGGTGGACTGCTCCCCCAGAGTCGACTCGCACACCAGCGTGGCGTTGCTTGCCGTGGTGATCTGGCCGATCAGGGTCAGATCACCCTCGAGCAGAACGTCCGGCACACCAGGTTCGGACACGACGTCAGACCTCGTCGTCGTCTGCGTCGTCGATCGCAAAACCGAAGGACTCGCCGCGGCGGTATCCGTTGGTGCGGATGCACACGTGCCCCTCGGGCGCCAGCGGCTCACCACACAGCGGGCATGGCGCGCGTCCCGCCGCGATGACGCGTTCGGACCGCAGCGAGAATTCGCGCGCTTGTTCCGGGGTCAGGAACACACGGACCGCATCCGGACCGTCGTCGGCGTCGTCGAGGACAACCGATTCGTCGAACTCCGTCTCGCTGACGGCAAGCAACTCCACGACGACCGCACCGGCATCGGCGTCCCAACCGAGCCCCATCGTGCCGACCCGGAACTCCGCGTCGAGCGGTGTGACCAGCGGGCTGAGATCGGAGACATCGTCGGCCTGCGGCGGAACCTCGGTTCCGAAGCGTCGATGTACCTCTTCGAGGAGAAGGCCCATGCGATCGGCGAGGACCTGAACCTGCTGCTTCTCGAGCAGCACACTCACCACCCGTGAATCGTGCACGGCTTGGAGATAGAAAGACCTGTCACCGGGCTCGCCCACCGTTCCTGCGACAAATCGGTCAGGAGTGCGAAATACGTGAATCGCGCGCGACATTGCACCTCCTCGAGTTCGAGCAGAACATCACTGAATACCCATTATCCGTCACAGCTCACGCACCGACCTCTCCACCGGGGACGGACTCCTGCGCGGGAGCCGAACCGTTGGTCGCGGTCTTCGCTGCACTGATCGCTGCGAGCACGTCTCCGGTGTCGTTGACTCGAAGAACGAACGGCAGTGTGGCCGTGTAGCGAATCACGCTGACCGAGGCCGGCTCGGCGACGATCCGCTGGAACGAATCGAGGTGCATCGCAAACGCGTCGGCGAGAACCGATTTGATGACGTCACCGTGTGTGCAGGCGATCCAGACGACGTCTTTGCCGTGTTCTTCGGCCAGCCGTGCATCGTGCTCTCGGATCGCGGCAACGGCTCGCGCCTGTACCTGGGCCAGCCCTTCACCGCCGGGAAAGACCGCACCGGAAGCGTGGCGCTGCACCACTTTCCAGAGCGGTTCTTCCAAGAGTTCCTTGAGCGGGCGACCCGTCCAGTCGCCGTAATCGACCTCGATCAGGCGATCCTCGACCACCGGCGTCAGACCACGGTCGACGGCAATGGGGCCGACCGTCTGCTCGCACCGCAACAGCGGCGAGCGGACGATCTCCGCGATGTCCAGACCGACCAGCCGATCGACGACGCCTTCGGCCTGTTTCCGGCCGTGGTCGTCGAGTTCCACACCCGGCGTTCGACCGGCCAGGGTATGGGCAGTGTTGGACGTCGACCGCCCGTGCCGCAGTAGGACAACTGTCATTCCACAACCCTAATGGGGCGGTGGCCGCACGGACGGGTGGTCGACGTCGAAACGGGCTCTATGTCGCGGACACGACCCCTGTGGCCAGCAGCGCAAGGACGACTACGCCGAGAGCGATTCTGTATCCCACGAACCAGTACATGGAGTGATCGACAACAAATCGAAGCAGCCAGGCGATCGCTGCGTAACCGACCGCGAAGGCGATGACGGTTGCCACCAGCAACTGCGGACCGCTCGCGTTCAGACCCTCACCGGCCGGCTCGAAGGCATCCGGGAGGCTGAACAAACCGGAGGCGAGAACCGCCGGGATCGCCAGCAGGAACGAGTAACGAGCTGCGGCCTCACGGGTGAGTCCGAGGAAAAGACCGGCACTGATCGTGCCACCCGAACGTGAGACACCCGGGATGAGCGCTAGCGCCTGAGCCGAACCCATGATGATGCCGTCGCGCGCTGTGAGCGATTCGATCGGGCGCGTCTTGCGTCCGTAGTACTCGGCAGCGGCGATGACGAGCGCGAACACGATCAACATCGTGGCAATCAGCCACAGATTGCGTGCGCCGGTACGGATCTGGTCTTTGAACAGAAACCCGAGGATGCCGACCGGAATGGTACCGATGATGACGTACCAGCCCATCCGGTAATCGAGATCGCCCCGGTGCTCGGCATTGAACACACCCCGGAACCAGGCAGTGATGATCCTCACGATGTCGCGCGCGAAGTAGATCAACACAGCCAGTTCGGTGCCGAGCTGCGTCACCGCGGTGAACGACGCACCGGCGTCACTGCCGAAGAATATCTCCGACACGATTCGCAAATGTCCGGAAGACGAGATGGGCAAGAACTCGGTCAATCCCTGCACGAGGCCCAGGATCACGGCCTGGAGCCAGGTCATCGCTTCGCCCATCACTCACCGATCCCGGCTGATTCGAATGGGGTTACTGCACACAGGTTTCGTGTGTCGGGTTCACGTTTCACCGGCGCCACGCTACCGGGGCCCACGACGCCGCGCCGCGCCCGGCACGTCCGTGTCCGAATACCCCGACTCGAGGCGAGCGCCTACTAGTCTGCACGTGGTGAGATCTCTCGGGTGCCGCACTTGCGCACACGAGTCGGGCGCGAGATGCAGGCGGTTATGAAGCACAGATCTGTCGGAACGAGCGGACTTCGGGTCTCGCGACTTGGGCTCGGCACACTGACATGGGGACGCGACACGGACGGCGACGAGGCTGCGGCGCAGCTGCTCGCCTTCGCCGAGGCCGGCGGAACCTTGGTCGACACCTCGCCCGCATACGGCGCCGGTGCGGCGCAACGGATCCTCGCGGAGTTGCTCGACGACGTCGTTCCACGTGACGAACTCATCATCAGCTCGAGCGCCGGCATCGATCCCACTCCGATCGGCACCGACCGCGTCGACTGCTCGCGGCGCGGATTGCTCCGCCAGCTCGACGCGACTCTTCGTGAACTCGGAACCGACTTCCTCGACATGTGGCAGGTCGCAACCTGGGATCCGCTCACGCCCGTCGACGAGGTTGCAGCAACCCTCGACTACGCGGTCTCGAGCGGCAAGGTGCGGTATGTGGGCGTGCGCGGCTACCTCGGCTGGCAGCTCGCGACGGCCGTCGGAGCCGGTGGCGCAACAACACTCGCCGCGACGCAGGCCGAGTACTCGTTGCTCGCGCGCGGCGTCGAGGAAGAATTGTTCGCAGCGGCGGCCCACCACGGCGTCGGAGTGTTCGCCGCAGTACCCCTGGCGGGCGGTGTTCTGACCGGCAAGTACCGCGACGGCATTCCCGTCGATTCCCGCGGCGCCGACGAAGCACATTCGCAAGATGTACAGAGCTATCTGACCGATTCCTCGATCCGGGTGGTCGACGCCGTCGTTACCGCCGCCGACGGTCTGGGTACTTCCCCACTGGCGGTGGCACTGGCCTGGGCGCGCGATCGCGCCGGGGTGGCCAGCGCCGTCGTCGGCACGCGGGATCTCGCCCAGTTGACAGGAGTACTGGCAACCGAAGAATTGGAACTTCCGAAAGCGATTGCCGCGGCTCTCGACGATGTGAGCGCTTGATCTGTCCCGCTGATCGAAATACCGAAGGTATCGTGTTGGCGAGGGCAGGCTAACCTAGTAGGCAACGCTTGACTACAGCCTCAGGAGAATCAATGACCACGCTCGACGTAGACAGCCTTTCCGCAGACGCAGGCCCCGCCTTCTCCGAACGAATCAAGACCGAGACGGACGCAGCACACCGCGAGACGGAGCAGTCCCGATTCGTAGGCGCGCTTCTCGGCGGTGAGCTGACCACGGCTGGCTACGCCGCTCTTCTGCGACAGACGTACCTCGTCTACACGAGCCTCGAAGAGGCCGGCCGCACACACGCCGACAACGAGTTGGTCGCTCCGTTCCTGTCCGAGGATCTGTTGCGGGTGGCTTCGCTCGAAGCCGATCTCGAGTTCCTCGGCGGACCGAACTGGCGCGACGAACTCGTGGCCTTGCCGGCAACCGAGCGTTACATCGCCCGCCTGAAGGAAGTGGCGTTCGACTGGCCCGCCGGCTTCGTCGCACATCACTACCTGCGATACATGGGTGACCTCTCGGGCGGACAGATCATCCGCCGGATGCTCGAGCGCGCCTACGGATTCGAGACCGACGGACTTCGCTTCTACATCTTCGAAGGCATCCCCAAGCCGAAGCCTTTCAAGGACGACTACCGCTCGAATCTGGATGCGCTGCAGATTCCGGCCGAAGAACAGCAGCGTTTCATCGACGAGGTGAATCTGGCGTACCGCCTCAACGGTGACCTGTTCGCCGACCTCGAAGGCGACATCGAGAGCTACCTCGTCAAATGATGAAGCGCTTGGCCGCGGCGGCACTGGTCGCAGCAGCCGGTTTCGGTCTGGTGGCTTGCGGATCCAGCGACAACTCCACGACATCTCAGGGTGCCCGGACCGCAGTACTCGAAGATTCCAGCCCGGTTCCCGTGTCCGACAACCCGACCGCAACGCTGCCCGTGACGGTGAAGAGCTTCGACGGCGTCGACGTGACCATCACCGACAACAGCCGGATCGTTGCGGCCGACCGCTACGGGACGCTCGCAACGACAACGGTGGCGCTCGGCCTCGGTGACAACCTTGTCGGCCGCGACACCGCCGCCAAGTTCCCCGCGGTCGCGGACGTACCGGTTGTCACGGTCGGCGGCCAATCGCTCAATACCGAAGCCATCCTCGATTTGAATCCCACCGTGGTTCTCACTGACACGAGCATCGGGCCCAAGAGCGTCCAGGATCAGTTGCGCGCCGCCGGTGTTCCCGTGGTGTTCTTCGACCCGACCCGAACCCTCGAAGGTGTGCCGGGGCAGATCCAAGCAGTCGCCGACGCGCTCGGCGTTCCGGCCCAGGGCGCAGCGCTGATCGATCGAACCGAATCGGAGATCGCTGCTGCGCGCGATCTGGTTCCCAACGACGGCGATCCACTGAAGATCGCGTTCCTCTACATGCGCGGATCGGCCATCACCATGATCGGCGGTGAAGGTTCGGGTGCCGATTCCTTGATCGAGGCCCTCGGCGCCACAGATGCGGGTACCGCCTCGGGCATCACACAACAGTTCGTACCCATCACCAGCGAAGCGCTCATCGCCGCAGCGCCTGACGCCCTGCTGATGATGACGGACGGATTGGCATCGATCGGCGGAATCGACGGCCTCGAAAAGGTCCCTGGCATCGCTCAGACGCCGGCCGGAAAGAACAAACGAGTAGTCGACATGGAGGACGGTGTCCTGCTCAGCTTCGGGCCGAACACCGGACGCGTCATGGCGGCACTCGCCGAAGCGATCTACGAGCCCGGTGGATCGTGAGCAAAGATTTGTGAGTGCTGATTCGTGAGTACAGAAACAGGTAGTTCCGAAGCAGGTAAGTCTGTGTCCGCAGCCGAGGATTCACATGACGTCGGGGGCGCCGACAAATCGGCGTCTGGCCCCGCGTCGCGGTCGCGGGTGAGTGCGGTTCTGGTCAGCTTGACTCTCGCCCTGGTGATCGTCGCAGTGCTGTCGGCGTGCATCGGTCAAGTTCCGACATCGCCTCTCGAGGTTTTGGGCAGCATCCTGCACCGCATCGGGATCGATCTCGGTCCGATGCCCGCCCATCCCAGCGGTGAAGTGACTTTGTGGGAGGTTCGCTTCCCCCGCGTCGTGCTCGCCATCTGTGTCGGCGCGGCGCTGGGATGTTCCGGTGCGCTCCTGCAGGGTGTGTTCTCCAATCCACTCGCGGAGCCCGGGGTGATCGGAGTGTCCGCGGGCGCTGCAGTTGGCGCGAGCGCTGTCATCGTCGTCGGCGGCACGTTCGTGGCCGGCTGGGCCGTTGCTGCGGCAGCGTTCGTCGCCGGGCTGTTCAC
The DNA here is from genome assembly GCF_056401335.1 of Rhodococcus sp. P4_F3_2. Lineage (NCBI taxonomy): Bacteria > Bacillati > Actinomycetota > Actinomycetes > Mycobacteriales > Nocardiaceae > Rhodococcus > Rhodococcus sp. P4_F3_2. The sequence continues at coordinate 41,498 of NZ_JBFUJN010000018.1, read as the reverse complement.
CACCGCGGCGGTCTACCTGCTTGCGCGCCACGAAGGCCGAACCGAAGTAGTGACATTGGTACTGACCGGCGTCGCGATCAATGCGTTCGCCGGCGGACTCATCGCGTTCTTCACCTTCGTCGCCAGCCCGTCCGCTCGCGATCAGATCGTGTTCTGGCAACTCGGCTCACTCAACGGAGCGTCGTGGAATGCCGTCATGATCGTGGCGCCGATGACCGTTGTCGGAATTGCCGCGACGGTCATGATCGCTCCGCGTCTGGACCTTCTCGCACTCGGTGAACATGCAGCTCGTCACCTGGGTGTCAACGTCGAACGGCTGCGCCAGTTCGCGGTTCTGATCGTCGCTCTCCTGGTCTCGGCGAGTGTTGCCTTCACCGGCATCATCCTCTTCGTCGGACTGATCGTTCCGCACCTGATGCGCATTCTTGTCGGCCCCGGCCACCGCGCGCTGATTCCGGCGAGCGCCCTTGCCGGCGCACTGGTTCTGCTTGTCGCAGATCTCGGCTCGCGGTCGCTGATCGACAACGCAGACCTGCCCCTCGGAATGCTGACCGCTCTGGTTGGCGGCCCCTTCTTCTTCTGGCTTCTCCGACGAACACGCGCGCAACAGGGCGGGTGGGCATGAGCAGCCTCGTAAGAAACTGGCGCGAACTGTTCGGCCGCGTCACCCCCGAACCGGAAAGCCCTGGCGTCGGTGATGTCACCCTCGAAGCGCGCGACATCACCGTCGAACGCGGTGGTCGACACATTCTCGAAGGCGTATCCATCGAAGTCCGGGCAGGCGAGCTCGTCGTCCTCGTCGGACCGAACGGCGCCGGTAAGTCGACTCTTCTTGCGGCGTTGGCCGGTGATCAGCCCGTCATCGCTGGGCGGGTGGACGTCGAAGGCACCGACCTCACTCAGTGGTCGCCGATCGACATGGCGCGCCGACGCGCGGTGCTCCCCCAGAAACACACCATCGGATTTTCGTTCAGCGCTCGCCAGGTCGTTCGCATGGGACGTGCGCCATGGGCCGGAACTCGCCGAGAAGACCGCGACGGCGCTGCTATCACCGCGGCGATGAAGACCTGCGATGTCGAGGGGTTCGCCAATCGGCCGTTCGCCGTGCTGTCCGGTGGCGAGCAGGCGCGGGTCGCTCTTGCCCGGGTACTGGCACAGGAAACGTCGACCATCCTGCTGGACGAGCCGACTGCAGCACTCGATCTCGGACACCAGGAAGCGGTGATGTCCGTGGCGCGCGCTCGCGCTGCGGACGGCGATGCCGTCGTCGTCGTGTTGCACGATCTCGCGTTGGCAGCGGCGTATGCCGACCGAATCGTCGTACTCGAGAATGGACGCATCGCCGCCGACGGTCCCCCGGAATCGGTGCTGCACGAAGAGCTTCTGACCCGCGTCTACGGTTATCCGGTCGAGGTGTTCCCGCATCCGACAACCGGAGCAACGCTGGTTATCCCGCGCCGAGAATTCACCGAACAGAATCGATGATCGATCCCAGCCTGTTCAGGACTGCTCTCACCGTCGGCAGGCTGCGACCCTCGCCCTGACGAACGCCGTCACCGACGTCCGGATGTGACCAATCAGTCTCGGTCGAGAGAACTGCGTCGCGCACCACACCGGCGATGCTTCGCTCGTCGGTCAGATCGATGTCGGTGACCGATCGCTCCGCCGTGGCGACAACGTCCGAAGGGGTCGGCACACTGTGCTCGCAGTATTCGCCGTATACCTCGACGAACAGCACGCTCTTGCGTACGCGGAACGCGAAAGTTCGACCGTCGGACCTGCCGAAACCGTGTGCATGAGCGCCGACGGTGAGGTCCTCGATCTCGAAGCCCGGCCGCGCCGGTTCGGGCGGCTGTGCGCCGGAATCGGTGGGTCCTGTGGGAATCACAATGATCTCCTCGGTGATTGCAGCGTCAACCGCAACCGCTGTTCGTACGGTATCGCGTCAAGGGTGTGAGCGGAATGGTCGGTAGTTCCTCGACGCGATGAACGGCGCCCGACTGCGATCAGGGATGATCGATGACAGTCGCACTGCGTGAAGAACAGATGACAAGAAAAAGAGGAACTACACATGGCTCGCCTAGGGATCCGCACCACTGCAGCAGCAATGGGGGCGGCGGTTCTGCTGGTCACAGGATGTTCTTCCGGAGATGGCGGAGACGACCTCATCACGATCGATCCCGCTACGGCAGCGGTCTCACCGGCCACCACCAGCACCCCGGACGGCGTGGTTCACCCGTATTCAGGTCTGATCGATTCCATCACATTCGACCCGATCACGCGCAGCGCTGTTCTGGTTGCCAACGACCCACGATCGGTGCTGGTCGTTCCTTCGGACAGTTTGGCCGGCGCCGACCCCGCCTCCGCAGGTCGTCCGATAGCTCTGGATTCAGACGTACGCGACGTTTCGATCGGCTCCGACGGTAGCGCTCTGCTGGCGATGGATCGCCAGGTAGTGAAGCTGAATCTGACATCGGGCGAACAGACGTCCATACCGGTCGACGGCCAGGCGAACTCCGCGGTCGAGCTGACCGACGGCCGCATCGCGATCGGCACGGACAATGGTTCAGTTCACATCGTCGACCCGAAGACCGATCAGTCACAGACGGTTTCGGGGTTTGCATCCGTCGACGAACTTGCGGTGACCGGCGACAACCTGAGCGCCCTCGATCACCGTCAGACCTCGCTGACGGCGATCAATCTCGAAGACGGCAAACTCGGCGTCGCTCTCCGCGCCGGTGAAGGCGCAACTCATCTGGCCACCGATCGCTTCGGACGCATCCTTGTCACCGACACCACCGGCAACGAACTGCTCGTCTTCACGGCCGATCCGCTCCTGATGCACCAGCGCTACCCCGTCGGCGAGTCGCCATACGCCGTCGCCTACGACGAGACCGCGGATCGGGTGTGGGTGACGCTGACCGCGACCAATGAAGTGGTCGGCTTCGATCTGTCGTCCGGCATCCCCGTGGAGACCGGACGGTTCAAGACGGTGCGACAGCCGAATTCGTTGGCCGTAGACTCTTCCAACGGCAATCTGATCGTCGGATCGGCAACCGGTGACGGGCTGCAGGTCATCCCGTCACGGGAGAACTGATGGAAAAGCGTACGCGCGGGATCCCCGCGCAGTGGGAGACGTCGGACGACAAGTTCGACTACGTGCCACTCCGGCTACCGCCGAACGTTTCGCGGGTCACGGCGTCGATGCGCCTGGCGATCTCCGCCGAGTTCGGCGGGTGGGAACTCTCCCGAGTCCGTCTCTACCCCGACGGCAGCCGTCGCGTGCTCCTCAAGCGAAAGAAGACGCCGCTGCACGTGACCGATCCGGACGGCATTCAGCACTGATCGTTCAACAGACGACCAGAACCCGCCGCTATCGAAACCGCTGACAAAATCACACCATCGAAGAGCTGGAGAATCGTGTACCAACTGCTGCTGAGCCTGATGTTCCGAGTCCCACCGGAACGCATCCACCACATTGCCTTCACCGCGATGAAACTGGTGACACGGTTCGCTCCCCTTCGCTGGCTGGTCGCAAAAGTCCTTGTCATCGACGACCCGGTTCTGCGCAGTCAGGCTTTCGGTCTGACGTTCCCGGCACCTCTCGGTCTGGCCGCAGGATTCGACAAGGACGCCACCGGAGTCGACGCCTGGGGCCCGTTGGGATTCGGTTTCGCCGAGGTCGGAACAGTAACGGCCCAAGCTCAGCCCGGTAACCCGGCGCCGCGTCTCTTCCGACTTCCGGCCGACCGCGCTCTGATCAACCGAATGGGCTTCAACAACCACGGCGCTGGTCACGCGGCGAATTTCCTGCGACAGCGCCGCGTCACGGTGCCGATCGGTGCCAACATCGGCAAGACCAAGATCGTCGAAGCTGCCGACGCCGCTGCCGACTACACCGCCAGCGCACAGCTTCTGGGTCCGCTGGCCGACTTCATGGTCGTGAATGTCAGCTCGCCGAACACACCCGGACTCCGTGATCTGCAGGCCGTCGAATCTCTGCGCCCGATCCTGCGGGCCGTGCTCGACACCGTCAGCGTGCCGGTACTGGTGAAGATCGCGCCCGATCTCTCGGACGAGGACGTCGACGCTGTCGCCGATCTGGCAGTCGAGCTCGGGCTTGCCGGAATCGTCGCGACCAACACCACGATCCGCCGCGACGGTTTGAAGACCCCGGATGCCGAGGTAGCTGCACTCGGCGCTGGCGGGCTGTCGGGTGCACCGGTGGCCGACCGCTCGCTCGAGGTGCTCCGGCGCCTGTACGCCCGAGTCGGCGACAAGCTGACCATCATCTCGGTCGGCGGTATCTTTATTAACCGCCCGCGGTTAATAAAGGCGCACAGCAAAGTGATTACTCGACCTCGAACGTCCCGGTCAGGGTTGCACGCGCAATCGCGTGATGGAACACGTTGAAACCGAGGAACGCCGGCGACGAGTCAGGGGTGACTCCGTCGAGCGTCTCCACGTCGAGGGCATGCACCGCCACGATGTAGCGATGCGGACCGTGCCCGGGAGGCGGGCCTGCGCCGATGAAACCGAACCCGCCACCGTCGTGGCGGAGGGTGACGGTTCCGGCAGGCAGGACATCGCTGTCCGCCGCGCCGGCACCGGCCGGGAGTTCTGTGACGGAAGCGGGGATGTTCGCCACGGCCCAGTGCCAGAATCCTGACGCCGTCGGTGCGTCCGGATCGAACACCGTCACCACGAAGCTCTTCGTCTCGGCCGGAAAGCCGGACCACGAGAGCTGCGGTGAGATGTCTTCGCCACCGGGAACACCGAAAGCTCCACTGGCCTGAGCAAGCTTCAGCGGCTGGCCCGCAGTGATGTCGTCACTGGTCAGCTCGAAACTCGGCAACTTCGGCAATGGTTCGTACGGATCGTGCGCCATGCGAATCCTTTCTGTGACAAGAGAGCTCGATGTGCGTCGAGCTCACGGATCTATCTACGTGCTCGTCAGGAATTGAGCAGGAAATGTTCCAGAACACGTGTCCCGAACAGTAGTGCGTCCACCGGAACTCGCTCGTCGACGCCGTGGAACAGCGCACTGAAATCGAGCTCGGGCGGCAACTGCAAAGGTGCGAAGCCGAAGCAGCGAATGCCCAGTTTCGCGAATGCCTTCGCGTCGGTTCCGCCGGAGAGCATGTACGGAACTGTGCGACCCTCCGGATCGTGGGCGAGGATCGCCTCGTTCATGGCGTCGACGAGGTGGCCGTCGAACGTTGTTTCGTACGAATCGAGCTTGGTGATCCACTCGCGGGTCACGTCGGGGCCGATCAGCTGGTCCACCGTGCGCTCGAATTCGGCCTGACGTCCCGGCAGCACGCGGCAGTCGAAGACTGCCTCGGCAGTCTGCGGAATGACGTTCGCCTTGTATCCGGCCTTGAGCATCGTCGGGTTCGCCGTGTCACGGAACGTCGCCCCGATGATGTTGGCGATCGTCCCCAGCTTCGCGAGAGTCCCGTCGATGTCGGGTGATCCCGGATCGAAGTCCAATCCGGTCTCTTCGCCGACGGCGGTGAGGAACTCGGCAACCGAATCCGAGATCACGATCGGGAACTGATGAGCAGCGAGTCTCGAGACCGCGCCGGCGAGTGTCGCGACTGCGTTGTCGTCGTGGAGGAAGGAGCCGTGCCCGGCACGTCCCTTGGCCGCCAGACGCATCCAACCGAGGCCCTTTTCCGCAGTCTCCACGAGGTAGAGCCGGCGGTCGGTTCCGTCCGGCCGCGGAACCGTCAGCGAGAAACCGCCCACCTCACCGACGGCTTCGGTCACTCCCTCGAACAGATCCGGGCGGTGCTCGACCAGCCACTGGCATCCGTACTTTCCGCCAGCTTCCTCGTCCGCCACGAAGGCGAACACCAGATCACGCGGCGGTACGACGCCTTCCGCCTTGAACTGTCTGGCGATGGCCAGGATCATCCCGACCATGTCCTTCATGTCCACGGCGCCGCGCCCCCAGACGTAACCGTCCTGGACGGTGCCGGCAAAGGGATGGACGCTCCAGTCGGCGGGCTCGGCCGGAACGACGTCGAGGTGACCGTGAAGCATCAATGCGCCTCGACCCGACTCAGCTCCCTTCAAGCGGGCAAAGACGTTCCCGCGTCCGGGTGCACCGGACTCGACGTATTCCGTCTCGTAGCCGACTTCTTGAAGCTGCGCGGCAACCCACTCCGCGCACGCACGCTCACCCTTGGTGGTTTCGAGTTCTCCCGTGTTCGAGGTGTCGAAGCGGATGAGAGAACTGACCAGTTCGACTACTTCTGCTTCGGCTCTGCTCGGATTCGGATTATTCGGGGTTGTGGTCATTCCACTTTCCTACCATCGAATCAAACGACGCGGGCGACCGGAATGCCCCGCAACCTGGCGATTTGGGGCAGCTGACCTAATCGGATACTCTTTCCCAGCACCGAGAAATCGGGGCCGAGTCCGAGTGGCGGAATGGCAGACGCGCTAGCTTGAGGTGCTAGTGTCCTATTAACGGACGTGGGGGTTCAAGTCCCCCCTCGGACACTCTGTGTTGAGACAGACAGGAAAAGCTCCGGTTCATCGAACCGGAGCTTTTCTCGTAATTGGCGAAGTTCCCGCACCAGGGAACAGTCCGCGCGAGCGGCGATCGAGATGGAACAGAAGTTCGAAGTGGATACAGACACCAAGAAGTCGGATGCACTGCAGGCAGATTCGCTGGAAACAGCCGATTCAGAATCTGCTCGAGCCGAACTCACCGGCCTCGACCCCGCAGAACTCGAAATCTGCCTGAAGGTCCTTTCCGAAGCCGCCGAACTCGACGACGAGCATCCCGATTCGATCACCATGCAGCGCGCTGTCGGCCATCTGTTCAAGCGACTCAAGAAGAAGCGCCGCCTCGCCTCGCGCGCAGCCGTCAACGAAGCGGACCGCCAAGTAGTCGCCGCGACTGCCACAGGTTCACCCGATCGCATCGACGACGAGACCGCAGGCATTCCGATCAAGTCGAACACCGCCGGCGCTTCCGCCGGCACGCTCATCAAGGCGCGACCGTGCTACATCTGCAAGCAGCGCTACACCGCAGTCGACGCCTTCTACCACCAACTGTGCCCCGAGTGCGCTGCCACCAGCCGCAGCAAACGTGATGCGAGCACTGATCTCACCGGCCGACGCGCACTTCTGACCGGCGGCCGCGCGAAGATCGGTATGTACATCGCGCTGCGCCTGCTGCGTGACGGCGCACATCTGACCATCACGACGCGATTCCCCAACGACGCGATCCGCCGATTCAAGGCGATGGAAGACAGCAACGACTGGATTCACCGTCTGCGCATCGTCGGCATCGACCTCCGCGACCCCGCCCAGGTTGTTGCACTCGCGGATTCCGTTGCCGCACAGGGTCCGCTCGACATCCTCATCAACAACGCCGCGCAGACCGTCCGACGCTCCCCCGGTGCCTACGGCGCTCTGGTTGACGCCGAGTCCGGAGCACTGCCCGCCGGTGAACTCCCTGATGTCCTGACCTTCGGCAAGACGAGCGACGCCCACCCCGCGGCTCTGGCCGGATCGCTGTCGGACGTCGCAAGCATCACCTCCGGAAATCTGTCCGCCGACGCGGTCAGTTCGCTCGCACTCGTCGCCAAGTCGGCTTCACCCGATCGCATCGAGCAGGGCATCGCCATCGACGCCGGCGGGCTGCTGCCGGACCTCGCGCACACCAACAGTTGGGTCCAGACCGTCGAGGAGGTCGATCCGATCGAGCTTCTCGAAGTCCAGCTCTGCAACTCGGTCGCGCCCTTCATCCTCGTTTCACGCCTGCGCCCGTCGATGGCCGCGGCAGCTGCGCGACGCAAGTACGTCGTGAATGTCTCCGCCATGGAAGGCCAGTTCAGCCGCGCATACAAGGGCCCTGGCCACCCGCACACCAACATGGCCAAGGCAGCACTGAACATGCTGACCCGCACCAGCTCCAAGGAAATGCTCGACGACGGCATCCTCATGACCGCCGTCGACACCGGCTGGATCACCGACGAACGCCCGCACTTCACCAAGATGCGGTTGGCCGACGAAGGTTTCCACGCGCCGCTCGACCTCGTCGACGGTGCAGCCCGCGTCTACGACCCAATCGTTCAGGGCGAGTTGGGCGTCGACCTGCACGGCTGCTTCCTCAAGGATTACAAACCCTCGCCGTGGTGATGGGCGGCACCCCGTAGTGGTGACAGGCAGCACCTAGGCGCCCCGATGTGGCGATCTCGTCACCGCCAAACCCCCGTGTCGAGTAGCTCAATTCAGGTAGGGCACAGCATTGCAGGCGATAATGGACTGCGAACCTGCTCACCGACTCGGAGGAACCATGACGATCGCCGTCGTACACAAGGACAGCCCGGAAGGCCGCGCCGCAATCGTGGCCGCCGCACGGGAATCCGTGGGTCGAAGCGAGGAACTGCTGGTTCTGCACGTCCTGGACGATGTCAACATCGGGGACACGGCCGACACCGGAGACACCGAGGACGATCGGGCCGCTCTTCGCGGCGAGATTCAGTCAGCGCTCGACGCCGGTGGATTCTCGGAGACGAAGTGGGATCTGCGCACCACCGAGCACGACGGCGATCCGGTGACCGCGCTCGTGAACCTGGTCCACGGCGCGGGTGTCGATCTCCTGATCGTCGGAACACGCCGGATGTCCCCCATCGGCAAGTTCCTCCTCGAACGCCCGCTGCAGCGTCTCCTGCTCGAAGTGGAGGCTCCGATCCTCGTCGTCAAGGAACCCCTCCCTGCTGAGTGACCTCTGTCACATCACTTTCGAGTGCGCGTTTGTAGGCTGGCTCCATGACTGGAACCTCGCCCGCCCGAGAACTCGACATCATCGTCTACGGAGCGAGCGGCTTCGTCGGAAAGCTACTCGCCGACTACCTCGTCAAACATGCTCCCGAAGGCACGAAAATCGGCCTCGGTGGCCGCTCCCTCGAGAAGTTGGCAGCCACTCGCGCCGATCTGGGTACCGCCGCGGCCGATCTCCCCTTGATCATCGCCGACGCCGACGACGCCACCGCATTGAAGGCGCTCGCGCAGCGAACTCGGGTCGTCGCCACCACGGTCGGCCCGTACGCCAAGTACGGTCACACCCTTGTTCACGAATGCGCCTCCGCCGGAACTCATTACGTCGACCTCACCGGTGAGGTGCTGTTCCACCGCGAGAGCATCGACGCCAACCATGAACTGGCGGTCTCGACCGGCGCAAAGATCGTCCATTCCTGCGGATTCGATTCCATCCCTTCCGATCTCGGAGTTCACGTCCTCCACGAGAAGGTCACTGCCGACGGCGCCGGTGAGCTCACCGACACAACGCTGGTGGTCACGGCGCTGCGCGGCGGCGTGAGCGGTGGCACGATCGATTCGCTTCGCAATCAGATCGACGTGTCGAAAGACGATGCGCGCCTGCGGAAACTCGCGGCCTCGCCGTATTCATTGAGCCCCGATCGTGACCGGGAGCCCGACCTCGGACGACAGAGCGACGTGAGCGTGGTCGACGGCAAGAAGATCGATCCGTCGTTGAAGGGTTGGAAGGCACCGTTCGTGATGGCGTCGTACAACACACGAGTCGTCCGTCGCAGCAATGCGCTCCGAGAGTGGGCGTACGGCAAGAAGTTCAAGTACAGCGAGGTGATGAGCGTCGGCTCCTCGGTGGTGTCACCGGTAATCGCGGGCGGTGTCGCAGTCGGCCTCGGCGCGCTGGTCGCCGGACTCGCTCTACCTCCGACGCGTTTCCTTCTCGACAAGGTATTGCCTGCACCCGGCGAGGGCCCGAGCGAGAGCACCCAGAAGAAGGGGCACTTCACGCTCGATGTGTTCACCACGACCACGACCGGCGCTCGATACACCTCACGAGTGAAGGCGAAGGGCGACCCGGGATACAGCGCGACGGCGGTAATGCTCGGCGAATCTGCGTTGTCATTGGCGAAGGACCACAAGGATCTCCCCCCGGCCACCGGCGTTCTGACTCCAGCGACAGCGCTCGGCGACGTCCTGGTCGAGCGTCTACGCGCGGCTGGTTTCGAGATTTCCGCGCGCAAACTCTAGACAGAACGAATTTCACTTGATCGTTTCAGCTCTTCGCGCCCGATTATCGCAGCTCAGGGCGCGGACAGCGGTGGGAATACTCCCAGGTAACATTGATGTTGGTTCATGGCATCCATATGTGGTGCTCCGCTTTCGGAAAAGTGAGGCTATTCATGACTGAGCGCGTTCAGGTCGGCAGTCTTCAGGTTGCCAAGGTTCTCTACGACTTCGTGGTCGAGGAGGCTCTTCCCGGCACCGGTGTAGACGCCGAGACGTTCTGGGCCGGCGCCGACAAGGTCATCACCGAGCTCGCACCGAAGAACCGCGATTTGCTTGCCAAGCGTGACGATCTGCAGGCTCAGATCGATCAGTGGCATCGCGATCATGCCGGCGCTCCCATCGACGCTGCCGCATACAAGGCGTTCCTGCAGGAGATCGGCTACCTCTTGCCGACGCCTGCCGAGTTCTCGGTCACCACCGCGAACGTCGACACAGAGATCACCTCGACGGCCGGCCCGCAGTTGGTCGTGCCGATCCTCAACGCGCGCTTCGCTCTCAACGCGTCCAACGCCCGCTGGGGTTCGTTGTACGACGCGCTGTACGGCACCAACGCCATCTCGGAGGAGAACGGCGCCGAGAAGGGTTCCGGCTACAACAAGGTCCGAGGCGACAAGGTCATCGCCTGGGCGCGTGAATTCCTCGACGCGGCAGCACCTCTCGCGTCGGGGTCGCATGCAGATTCGACCAAGTACGTGATCGACGGCAGTGAACTGAAGATCACGTTGGCAGACGGTACGGTCACCACCCTCGCCCAGCCGGAGAAGTTCGTCGGCTACCTCGGCGAGAAGGACGCACCGACGAGCATCCTGCTGCTCAACAACGGATTGCACGCCGAGATCCAGATCGACGCGTCCTCCCCGATCGGCAGCACCGACGCCGCCGGTGTCAAGGACGTCGTTCTCGAATCGGCCGTCACCACGATCATGGACTTCGAGGACTCGGTCGCCGCTGTCGACGCCGACGACAAGGTTGTCGGTTACCGGAACTGGTTGGGCCTCAATCGCGGTGATCTGTCCGAGGAGATCAAGAAGGGCGCCAAGTCCTTCACTCGTACGCTCAACGGCGACCGTAAGTACACCGCCGTCGACGGCAGCGAACTCAGCCTGCACGGTCGTTCGCTCCTGTTCGTCCGCAACGTCGGTCACCTCATGACCAACCCCGCGATCCTCGATGCCGACGGCAACGAGGTCCCCGAGGGCATTCTCGACGCTTTGATCACCAGCACCTGTGCAGTGCACGGCCTCTCGATCAGTGACGCCAACGGCCCGCTCGACAACAGCCGCACCGGCTCGATCTACATCGTCAAGCCCAAGCAGCACGGCCCCGAGGAAGTTGCCTTCACCACCGAACTGTTCGGCCGCGTCGAGCAGGTCCTCGGGCTTCCCGAGAACACGCTCAAGGTCGGCATCATGGACGAGGAGCGTCGCACGACAGTCAACCTCGCTGCCTGCATCAAGGAAGCCGTCGACCGCGTCGTGTTCATCAACACCGGCTTCCTCGACCGCACCGGCGACGAGATCCACACCTCCATGGAAGCCGGCGCGATGGTGCGCAAGGCCGAGATGAAGAAGCAGAAGTGGATCGGTGCGTACGAGGACTGGAACGTCGACACCGGACTGGCCTGCGGCCTGCAGGGCAAGGCGCAGATCGGCAAGGGCATGTGGGCCATGACCGAGCTGATGGCAGACATGCTCGAGCAGAAGATCGGCCACCCCAAGGCCGGCGCCAACACCGCGTGGGTTCCTTCGCCGACCGGCGCAACGCTGCACGCGACGCACTACCACCGCGTCGACGTGTTCGCTGTTCAGGACAGCCTGAAGGGCAAGCCGCGTGCGAGCGTCGACGACATCCTGACCATCCCGCTCGCTCCCAGCACCGACTGGACGGACGCGGAGAAGAAGGAAGAGCTCGACAACAACTGCCAGTCCATCCTCGGCTACGTCGTCCGCTGGATCGACGCGGGTGTCGGCTGCTCCAAGGTTCCCGACATCCACGATGTCGCGCTCATGGAGGACCGCGCCACCCTGCGCATCTCGAGCCAGCTGCTCGCCAACTGGCTGCGTCACGGCATCGTCAGCGAGAGCGACGTTGTCAGTGCACTCGAGCGCATGGCCCCGGTTGTCGACCGTCAGAACGAGGGCGACGCCGAGTACCGCAACATGGCACCTGATTTCGATTCCAACATCGCGTTCCAGGCTGCCAAGGAACTCATCCTCGAAGGCGCGAAGCAGCCCAGCGGATACACGGAGCCGATCCTGCATCGCCGCCGCCGCGAGTACAAGGCTGCCAACGCCTGATTTCACCTTCTTCGAACTCGAAGCTGAACCCGAACAGCCTCGGCACCGCTACCGGTGTCGAGGCTGTTCGCGTAGGCCCCGAAGATTCGTCACTAGACTGGCCGAGGACACAGTCCGTTCAGCAGACATTCTTCGAGTGACCAAGGTAGGGCAAGGTACGTGGGCGAACATCGCGGCGGGTCAGGCGCCAGAGGTATCAGCAAGGGGCCGATTCTCGTCGTCGTGCTGATCGTCTTGATCGTTGCAGGCTTCTTCGGGTGGAAGGCCCTCAGCAACCGGATCGACGATCAGGGCCAGCAGGCAGCAGGTACGTGCGTCGAAGGCAACAAGACACTCGACGTCACCGCGGATCCGTCCATCGCCCCACAGATCGAGGAACTGGCCAAGCGGTACACCCAGACCTCTCCGGTCGTGCGCGATCACTGCATCACCGTCGTGGTGCACGGTGCGCCGTCCGCGTCGGTCTCGACGGCACTCGAAGCCGGTCCGGCGGCATCCTGGGACGACGCAGCATTGGGACCGCGTCCCTCCCTGTGGATCCCGACGAGCTCGTTCGAACTCGCGCCGCTGGCGGGCAAGGCCGTGATCAACGGTGATCCTCGCTCGCTCGCGAGTTCCCCGATCGTTCTGGCAACCGGCCCCGAGACCGCGGCAGCATTGGCCGGCGCAGCATCGAGTTGGAAGTCATTGCCTTCCGATCTGACGGTCGCCCTGCCGGTCGGAAGTACCGAAACCTCGATGGCCGCACAGGCAATCGCTGCCGACGTCGCCGATGCGGGTGCCGGTCCGGTCACGACGGATCAGGCGAAGTCCGCGCAGGTCAACGCTGCGCTCAGTGCGCGGGCATTGCAGTTCCAATCCTTGCCGACTCCCCCGACGTCCACCGCCGAAGCCCTCGGAGCACTGAGCGCCGGAACACCGGATTCGGTGAAAGCCGTTCCGGCCACGGAACAGTCGATAGCGCAGAGCGCGAACGCGGCGATGACGACGTACTCCCCCGCCGGCGCAACGCCAGTCGCGGACTATCCGGCGGTCATCGTCTCGGGCAGCGGGATCGACGAAACCGCCTCGCGCGCAGCGGCGCAGTTTGCCGATTTCATGCGTGAGCCGAATCAGTCACAGTTGTTCGTCGGCGCCGGTTTCCGGGTCGAGGGTCAAGATCTTCCCGATCTCGGTGCGGTGTCTCCGGCCAAGATCTCGTCCACGTTGAAACCGGCTTCGGCCGAAACCGCAGCTGCGCTCGGTGACATCGTCGCCAATCCGGTCTCTCCGCGTAGTGCCACCATCCTGATGGACACGTCGGCGTCGATGGGTACCGACGACGGTGGCACTACCCGCTTGGCGAACGTTGCCGCGGCAGTGAACACGCAATTGGGTCGCAGCCCTGACGCTTCGGACATCGGCCTTCGCGAGTTCAGCACGGGCACCGACGGAAAACCGTCCGAGCGCATCCTGGTTCCGGGCGGTTCACTGTCCGAGCCGAATCGGCGTGCCACCATCACCGATTTCCTCAACGGGCTTCGAGCCGGCGGAAAGACCTCCAAGTACCCGGCGCTTGCCAGTTCGTACAAAGCCGCGGTTGACGGTTTCGACGCGGGACGAGTCAACTCGGTGCTGCTGATCACCTCGAGTACACCTGACGAATCCACCACGACGCGAGCCGAGCTGCTCAGCGCGATCGCCGCTGCGGGCAATCCGTCGCGTCCGGTACAGGTCGACGTGATCGTCGTCGGTGCGGGCGACGACGTCTCCACACTCCAAGACGTCTCGGATCGGACCGGCGGAACCTTGGTTCGCGTCGATTCGACGTCCGACCCCGCTCTCGCGGCCACAGTGACCAAGATGCTGTCCTGATGGGGCGCGTCGCGGTTTTTGCAGTCCTTCTCGCCCTTCTGACCTGGTTCCTGCACCGCCGACTCGTTCGCGCCACCGGCATCCCGAGGCGATGGGCTCGTCTTGCCGACACTGCGCTTGTCGTCTTGGCGGTCTCGACGCTCATCGGGGTCGGCAGCGGCGAAATCTTCCCGACGTCCTGGGCGCGACCGATCGGATTTCTCGGATGGGTCTGGCTGGCTTCGTGGCTGTACCTGATTCCCGGACTGCTCGTGATCGGCCTGTTTGCCGGGATCAGTCGACTACGTGCACGCCGCACGGATACCACGACCGAAGTCGACCCGGCCAAGCGTCGTACGTTGCAGTTGGCTACAGCAGCAGTCACTCTCGCGGCGATCGGCACCGCCGGCTACGGCGTCTACGAGGCGTCGGGCCCCAAGATTTCACGCGTCCGCGTGCCGCTCGCTCGCCTGCCCGAGGGCTTCAACGGATACCGGATCGCCTTGATCACCGACCTGCACGTGGGACCGGCCCGCGGGGTCGACTTCACCCGCAAGGTGGTCGAGATCGTGAACTCGCAGAATGTCGATCTGATCGCGATCGGCGGCGATCTCGTGGACGGCACCGTCGCAAAAGTTGCTCCCGATCTTGCTCCGCTCGCCGATCTTCAGGCGCCGGACGGAATCTTCGGAGTCAGCGGAAACCACGAGTTCTACGCGGACGACGGTGGCAAATGGCTCGACGTGTGGGAAACATTGGGGATCACCACACTTCGCAACAGCCGCGCCTCGATCCAGCATGACGGCGACACCATCGACATCGTGGGCATCCACGACTACACGTCGCCGGCCCCGTACGAGCCGAACCTTACTGCCGCGCTCGCAGGTCGCGATCCGAATACTTTCGCCTTGCTTCTCGCGCACGAACCGCGTCAAGCGATCGAGGCGTCCGAGATGGGTATCGATCTGCAACTGTCCGGGCACACTCACGGCGGTCAGATGTGGCCGCTGAGGTATCTCGTTCCGCTGCAGCAGCCCTCGGTGCAAGGCTTGGACAAGGTCGGAAACACAGTGCTCTACACGACGCGTGGCGCCGGGGCTTGGGGCCCGCCGGTACGCGTCGGCGCACCGCCGGAGATCACCGTTCTCGAACTCGTACGCGAGAGGTGATGATCTCCGGCGGGCACACGCCTTAGTTGCCTGCGAACGCTTCGATCGGCGGGCACGAGCAGACCAGGTTGCGGTCGCCATGTGCACCGTCGATACGACGCACGGACGGCCACACCTTCGGGCGAGCCTTGCCTCGCGGGAAGACGGCGATCTCACGCGAGTACGGGTGATCCCACTGCGCTGCAATGCTTCCGGCAGTGTGGGGAGCACCGCGTAGCGGGTTGTCCTCCACCGTCCACTCGCCGGCGCCGACGCGATCGATTTCGCCGCGAATAGCGATCATCGCCTCGCAGAACTCGTCGATCTCTTCGAGGTTTTCGCTCTCGGTGGGCTCGACCATCAGTGTGCCGACCACGGGGAAGCTCATGGTCGGTGCATGGAAACCGTAGTCGGCCAGACGCTTTGCCACGTCGTCGACGGTGACGCCAGTGTCCTTGGTCAACCCACGGAGGTCGAGGATGCACTCGTGCGCGACCATGCCGTTCTCGCCGGTGTAGAGAACCGGGAAGTACTCGTCGAGTCGACGCGCGATGTAGTTGGCCGACGCGATGGCGGTCAGGCTGGCGCGGCGCAGGCCCTGAGCACCCATCATCCGGATGTAGGTCCAGGTGATGGGCAGGATGGACGCACTGCCGTACGGCGCTGCCGAGATCGTGCCTCTACCACCGAGTTCGGGGGCCATCGGATGTCCGGGCAAGAACGGCGTCAAGTGTGAGCGCACACCGATCGGGCCGACGCCGGGTCCGCCGCCGCCGTGCGGGATGCAGAAGGTCTTGTGCAGATTCAGGTGGCTGACGTCGCCGCCGAATCGGCCCGGACGGGCAAGGCCGACAAGCGCATTGAGGTTGGCCCCGTCGACGTACACCTGTCCACCGGCGTCGTGTACCGCTGCGCAGATGTCGGAGATCTCATGCTCGTAGACACCGTGTGTTGAAGGGTAGGTGATCATGATCGCGGCGAGACGCTCGGCGTGATCGGCGATCTTCGCGCGCAGATCGTCGACGTCGACGTCACCGTTGGGACGGCAGGCGACTACCTCGACGCGCATCCCGGCCATGACGGCAGACGCCGCGTTGGTGCCGTGAGCACTCGACGGGATGAGGCAGGTGTCGCGGTGGTCGTCGCCCCGGCTGAGGTGGTAGTTGCGGATCGCGAGCAGGCCCGCGTACTCCCCCTGGCTGCCGGCGTTGGGTTGCAGGCTGACGTTGTCATAGCCGGTGACCGCGACCAGCCAGTCTTCGAGATCCTTGATGATCTTCAGCAGACCGGGTGCATCCGACGTGGGCGCGAACGGATGGATCGCGTTGAACGCGGGCCAGGTGATGGATTCCATCTCGGCGGTCGCATTGAGCTTCATGGTGCACGAACCCAGCGGGATCATGCTGCGATCGAGGGCGATGTCCTTGTCGGAGAGCGCGCGCAGGTAGCGAAGCATTGCCGTTTCCGTACGGTAACGGGTGAAGGCTTCGTGCTGCAGGTAGTCGGAGGTGCGCTCCTGAGCAGCCGGAACCGAGTTGCCCTCGGCTTCGATGGCAACAACAGCATCCTCGATCCCGAACGCGTCGAGCACGGCAAGGACGTGGTCGGCGGTGGTGGCCTCGTCGCAGGAGATACCGACATGATCGGCATCGACCAGACGCAGGTTGATCCCGGATTCCTTGGCCGCAGCGACAACGCTGGCCGCCTTACCCGGAACCTGAGCCAGCACGGTGTCGAAGAACGAATCGTGGACTACGGTCACGCCGCCCTCACGCAGGCCGTTTGCCAACGCGTGTGCGCGGGCAGCGACGCGCAACGCAATCGCCTTGAGTCCCTCGGCGCCGTGGTAACTCGCGTACATCGCAGCGAGGATCGCGAGGAGCACCTGCGCGGTACAGATGTTGGACGTCGCCTTCTCACGACGAATGTGCTGCTCACGTGTCTGCAGCGCGAGGCGGTATGCCTTGTCTCCGTCTGCGTCGATGGAGACGCCGACCAAACGGCCGGGCAGCTGACGCGCGTGCTTGGAGTGCACGGCCAGGTAACCGGCGTGCGGTCCGCCGTACCCCATGGGAACACCGAAGCGCTGGGTGGTGCCGAAGCACGCGTCCGCACCCAGTTCACCCGGCGAGGTGATGAGCGTCATCGCAAGAAGGTCGGCGCCGACGGCAACCAGTGCGCCGCGCTCGTGAGCTTCCGCGATGATCGAGGTGTAGTCCACGACGCGTCCCGAAGCGCCAGGGATCTGGGCGATGACACCGAAGAAATCACCTTCGGGCAGTCCGGTAGTGAGATCTGCGGAGACGATCTCGATGCCGAGCGGCTCGGCGCGTGTCTCGATGACGGCGAGGGTCTGCGGGTACAGGTCCGCGTCGACGACAAAGCGTGGGGACTTGCTGCGGTTCGCGCGGCGCAGGAGCGTCATGGCTTCGGCAGCGGCGGTGGCCTCGTCGAGCATCGACGAGTTGGCCAGTTCCATGCCGGAGAGATCGGCGACCATGGTCTGGAAGTTGAGGAGGGCTTCGAGGCGGCCCTGGCTGATCTCCGGCTGATACGGGGTGTACGCGGTGTACCAGGCCGGGTTCTCGATGATGTTGCGCAACAACACCGGCGGCGTCAACGTGTCGAAGTAGCCGAGGCCGATCATCGACGTCGCGACAGTGTTCTGGGCTGCAAGTGCAGTCAGTTCGGCAAGTGCCTCGTGCTCTCCAACCGGAAGCGGCAGAGCGTCGAGTCCGGCCGCGATGCCGTTCGGGGCAGCGTCGAGGATGACGGAGGGAACGGCCTTGGTTGCCAGTTCGTCGAGTGAATCGACACCGACGAGTTCGAGGATGCGCGCGAGTTCCGCGGCGTTCGGACCGACATGGCGGTCGGCAAATATACGGCTTGCAGCGTCGATCACGACAACTCCCAGACAGATCGGAGGATCAGGACACACACCGAACTGCGGTGCGTTCCTCCCCCTCTGTCGCATGCTCGATTCCCGAGCGCCTGAGAGATTCGGTAGTGATCCGCCGATAGACGGAAGCCACAGCCTTTCCCCGTCGGCGGGTGGGTTGTCCCACCGCTTTCCAGAGGCGTCGGAGCCCGTACGGTCCTTGGTGCCTGAGAGATTGACGGGGAGGTATTGCTCCTTCGGCGCCCTGATCCCGCTCACGACTGACCTTTGAGACAAAGACTGAAACAAAGACAAGTTCGGTGAATCGGTATCCGAGGCTCTCCCGTACGCCGGCGACGCAGGCCCAGTCTAGTTGACCGAAACGCCTACCTGCACCGTGGCATCCTCCAAAGAGATGTGACGTGCGTTATCCGGTTTTGCGGCTGGCGCGATTCTTGCGTCGCGAAGCCAACTCGTCTTCCGGGTTGGGATCGCTTTCGCCGCCGTCAGCCCGCTCGGCTGGGAAGTCGGCGATCGTTCCGGTGAGTTCACGCATCGCTCCACTGACTGCGATGCCGAATACACCCTGCCCACCCTGGAGGAGGTCGACGACCTCTTCGGGAGACGTGCATTCGTACACGGTGGTGCCGTCGGAGAACAGGGTGATGTTGGCAAGATCGCGGACGCCACGCTTACGGAGGTGATCGACGGCAACGCGGATGTTCTGCAGTGAGATGCCGGTGTCGAGCAGACGCTTCACGATCTTCAGAACGAGGATGTCCTTGAAGGAGTACAGACGTTGGCTACCGGATCCGGCAGCGCCACGGATCGACGGAACAACCAACGACGTCCGTGCCCAGTAGTCGAGTTGGCGGTACGTGATCCCGGCGATCTGGCACGCACTGGGTACTCGATATCCGACGAGGTCGTCAGGGATGGAATCGTCCGGGAACAGGCCTGGCTGCAGCTCTTCGGAAGACATTTCTGCAGTCGGCTCGGCACTATCGGCTATGCCCGTTCCGCGCTCATTCGACTGTTCTTCCACTGCCGTCTCCCTCTCGCTTCGCCATCATGTAACCAACCTGTGCTATCAGCAGTCACGAGAATCCCGTGCCGACCGAACTTTCAGATGTGAATCCAAGGCAGGTAATTCCATGAGTGGACTTACCCAGAGTACGCCTCGATCGACAAGGCGAGAAGATCTCCACCGCACGCAACGGTAAGACCACGAGGGTGCTCGGTCAACGCAACACGCCGACCGAGACTCAACCTCTACTTGAGAGTTGAAGACTAAAGCCTGATTACGGGCAAACAGGACTAACCGTCAGTGGCCTTGAAGTCGTCCGGCGAGATGGTGTCAAGGAATTCCTTGAACTTCTCGACCTCGTCTTCGCGCTCGTCGGGAATGACCAGACCGGCCTCGGCGAGAACAGCCTCCGACGCGAAGATCGGAACGCCGATGCGCAGGGCCAATGCAATCGAGTCCGACGGACGTGCCGAGACGGTGGTCTGCTCGTCGAAGACGAGATCCGCGTAGAAAGTGCCCTCTTGCAGGTCCACGATCCGCACTTCCTTGAGGCTCCGACCGAATGATTCGATCAAGATCTTGATCAGGTCATGAGTCAGCGGCCGCGCCGGCTCGACTCCCTGTTGTTCGAGAACAATCGCGGTAGCTTCGGTTTGCCCGATCCAGATCGGCAGGTACCGATCGCCGTCGGACTCTCGCAGCAACAGGACCGGCTGATTCTGAGGCTGCTCGACACGAACTCCGATCACACGCATTTCGCCCATCGAGCTTGCCTCCAACCTGACGTGATCCAGCCGACCGACTCCGATGCGGTCGTACTGAAATTCTATTCGAGTGTGCCCCGCTGATCGAGGAACTCAGCGATCGAGACTTCCCCGAACCGCCGACTTGACCAGACATGTGTGCAAAGTCAGCGACAGCGCAGCCAGTTCCCGGACCATTTCCTCGGCACGATCACGTGCTCCGGCGTCACGACCCTTGGCAACCGGTCCGGCGATCTGGGTCACGAGTCCCGCTTCACGATCAGCAGCCAACTTGAACGCCCGCAGATGACGAACCTCCAAGCCGTACTCGGACATCGCCTTCGCGGTGCGCGCCAGCGTCACGGCGTCCTCGTCGAAGAAGCCCGCTGCGCCGGGAACGACCAAACCGGTGCGGATCAGATCGGTCAGAAACCGATCGTCGATGTCGGCGCGAGCGAGAAGGTCCTGACGACCGACTCGAACTTCGCGATCGACCCGGAACGCCTCGGGTGAGACATCGCCCGTAGCGATCGACAGGACGCGAGCACGACGAGGCGCAGGAACTTCTGCACTCACCGTCGCTGCGCCGCTGTCGATCGCTTCGAGTTGTTCTTTGATCACTTTGAGCGGCAGGTACTGATCACGTTGAGCGGTCAGCACGAAGCGAAGACGCTCGCAGTCCTCGACAGAGAATCTGCGGTATCCCGACGGTGTCCGTTGTGGGCTGATCAAACCCTCGGACTCGAGGAAACGGATCTTCGAAATCGTCACGTCGGGAAAATCTGGACGCAACCGATCCAGCACGGAACCAATCGACATTCCGGGCTGGCTCTGCTGCCGCACTGCCGTCATTAGCTACCCGCACCTGCTGACGACTCGCCGACCTGCGAACCGCCGGCACGAGGGCCGGTGAGGAACACCAGACGGAACTTGCCGATCTGAACCTCGTCACCGTTCGCGAGAACTGCCGAATCGACAGGCTCACGGTTGACGTAGGTGCCGTTGAGGCTTCCGACGTCGACGACGTGGAAATCCGCATCTTCCTGACGGAACTCGGCGTGACGACGGCTGACGGTCACGTCGTCGAGGAAGATGTCGCTGTCCGGGTGCCGACCTGCCGACGTCGTCGGCTGATCGAGCAAAAAGCGGGATCCTGCATTCGGTCCCCGCTTGACCACCAGAAGGGCGGCTCCGGCGGGAAGGCCTTCCACGCCCGAAACCGGCTGCTCGGCGGCCGGTGCTGCAGAGGAGGTGTTGTCGAGCTCATTGAGGAAGTCCGCACGGAAAACCGAAGTGGTCTCCGCCGGCGACTCCCCATAGCCCGCGTCGTTACCGTTCTCGCTCACTGTTTCTCCTCCTGGGTCAATCATCCAGATCATGAATCACTGGACTACGCAGTGCACTTTCTTCACGAGCATCTTTCACAGTCACGTTCGATACGGCCCTGCGCCCCGACTCGGCACATGCGTACCTAACGACCGTACCCTGCGCAGACCGCCGCGTGCAGCGAGACAGGCCGCGACACAACACGAGTTGGCCGGTCCACGCGCAGGTTTTCTACTCGGACGTGAGTCCCTTGTATGCCTCCGCGTCCAGCGTTGCCGCGAGTGCGGCGTCGAGTGTGGCCTCGTCGACGACCTCGAGCTCGACCAACCAACCCGTGTTGTACGGATCGGTGTTGACGAGGTCAGGCTGTCCGTCCAATTCACCGTTGGCTGCAAGAACTTTCGCAGTGAACGGAGCAAAGATGTCGGAGACGCTCTTGGTCGACTCGACCTCACCGAGCGATTCACCGGCGGTCACGTCTTCGTCGACAGCAGGAAGCTGGACGAACACGACGTCACCGAGCTGCGACTGAGCAAAGTCGGTGATACCGACTCGAACTGAGGTCGGGCCGGTCCGCTTCACCCACTCGTGCTCCGCGGTGTAGCGCAGATCGGTAGGTGTATCGAGCTCACTCACAGTGGCTTCCTTTCACAGGCCGTCCGAAAGTCGGACGCAAAAGATCAATTTCCGGGTTGAGCGTATTGGCGCGGATTCAATTGTCGCAAGACGGAGATCGTGACCTGCTGCGATTGGTCGACTGAGGAAGTTCCGCCGTTGCGTGCGACGTTGTCGAAAACGCCTCCGGGAATGTTCAACGCTGCTGCCAACGTCGGTGGATCCCCGATTGCGGTCACAGTGTACGGCTGCTCGATCCGGGTTCCGTCCAATTCGATCTCGCCGCCGCGCCCGCTCACCCACGAGTTCACGCCGATACGAATGGGTTCGCCGTTCGCACCTGCGATCGAGATGGCTTCGGCACCGGCAGCACGTAGTTCCTGGATGAGATCGAGAATCACTTCGGAGCCGACGCCCCCTGCTGGATCCGTCAGGGTCATCGTCACACCCGGTCCGGTAGCAGGAGCGGTCCCCACCTGAATGGAAAGCGAGGTCAGCCGCGCCCGCGCCTCGTCGAGCGCTGCTCCGGTGTTGCCGCCGGCTTCCAAAGTGGCAAGCGATTCCTGAAGATTCGCGACTTCCTGCCTCAGCGCGGCTTCACGCCGATTCAAGTTGTCGAGAACCACCAGGAGGTCGGCAGGGCGCGCGGCGTCGAGTGAATCTCCGGCCACGGTGCTGCGTACCTGTGTGGCAATCGCGACACCGAGCACACCCAGAAGCACGGCGGCGAGGATCGCGAACACGACGTTCGTGCGATGTTTCGACGGCGAACGCAACTCGTGACGACCTTCACCCGTAGTCGTCACTGGTGGTTCTTCGGGGTCAGTCGTGGCGTGGTCGGACATGGCTCACGCTCCGAACAGTCGTCGTCGCAATGCCGCTGCGTTGCCGAAGATCCGGATACCCAGCACGACGACGATTGCCGTCGAAAGTTGAGTACCCACACCCAACTGATCGCCGAGCCAGACGATCAACGACGCGACGAGCACGTTGAAGACGAAGGAGACCACGAACACCTTTGCGTCGAAGATCTCGTCCAGATACGCGCGTAGTCCGCCGAAGACGGCGTCGAGTGCCGCAACGACAGCGATCGGAAGATAGGGCTGGATGACGTCGGGGACCTGCGGGCTGAAAACGACGCCCAAGACGATGCCGACGACCAGTGCTGCGAGTCCGTACAGGGCGGAACCGGCCTTCATCGAACTCCTTCTGTCACTTGGGTTCTGTGGGTTCTGTTGCCACCCGGACCGCACGAGGCGTCGCGGGTGGCAGTGTCAACGAGTCGTCCTCGGCCACTGCGAAACCGACTCCGTACAGTTGCGAGACGCTCGACATTCTCACGTAGGCGTCGCTGACGACGAACTCTCGCTGCAGCGCGCGCGTGTCGCCGATCGCCTCGACGCGGTACGGCGAGAAGACAGGTTGGTTGTCGACGAGCATCGCGCCGCCCGCCTGACGGATGGTCACCGTCGGCCCGATTCGCACGCCGCCGACGGCGATTGCCTCCGCTCCGCCAGCCCACAGGGCGTTGACGACGGTCTGCAGATCGCGATCGAGGACAACTGTCTTACCGCCGACGCTGCGCTGGGACGCATCCGAGAGGTTCGGGCGCCCGGCCGGGTCCGTCAACGTCACCACCAGCCCCTCCCCGTGAACAGCTTCGGCTCCTGCGCCGGATTCGACCGCTCGCAATTGATCGAGGACCGCGCTGCCTCTGGCATCGCCTTCGAGCGCCAGGCCACGGGCGGCGTCGACGTCGCCGCCGAGTGAATCGCGGGACGCGGCCAGCGAATCGATTCGATCCTCCGCGTCACGGACCTTGGCGACCAACTCGCTTCGAACCTCCTCGGTGCCGGTCACCTGCTTGGTGGCCTGAACTGCCGAGACCGTGACGATGAACCCGATCAACAGTGCACCGAGGGCCAGCCACGGCCCCGTCTTCGAGGATCTGTTCGTCGTGTGCTCGTGTTGGCGTTCGAATGCCGTCGCTTCGTAGCCCGGATCGAGATGTTCGGTCATGAGCGACCGAAGCAGCGACGGTACCGGGTTACGACGGACGTCCTCCCCGGTCGACTTCATCGAGGCACGACCTCGTGCGTTCGCGCAACGTCAACGGCTTTGAGCACGTAGATCGCAGCAGTCCACACGTACAGGACGGTTCCCCAGATCAGGAAAGCGAAACCGAAGGCATGGGTGAACGGTCCGATGGCCCAGTCTCCGTGTCCGGCAAGAATCAAGGGCAGAGCGAACATGAGCAGGAAGGTCGCGGCCTTGCCGAGGTAGATGACCTCGGGCGGTGGCAGTCCACGCCGGCGGTAGATCGGCAGCGTCAACGCGAGTAGAAGATCACGGCCGATCAAAATCGCCGCGACCCACCAGGGAATGAAATCGCGGGCAACGAAGGTGACCAGTGTCGTCACGACGTACAGGCGATCGACCAACGGGTCGAGAAGCGCTCCCAGACGCGAGGTCTGCCCGAGCACCCTGGCCAACTTGCCGTCGAGCCAGTCGGTGAACCCGCTGAGCATCAGCAGCGCCAATGCCCAGCCGTCCGAGTGCGTGACGAGCAGCAGATAGGCGAACAGCGGCAGAGCGAGTAGACGCACGATACTGAGCACGTTGGGAACAGTGAGAATCCGATCCGTTGGGACCAGTTCTTGTTCGCCAGAGTTCACTGCACACACCTCGCGTCTTTCGATTGCCGTGCGGCCAGCTTTCCACAGCACGACGGACTATTCGCCGAGGCGCCGTAGCCCGAACTGTCCCGAGCGTGTCGAGCTGACCTTATCGCCAGGCGAACACCGGCTGCTCGAGGTTGTCGATGCGCGTGTTCCGTCCGTTCAGCACTTCGCGGAACTGATAGATGACGGCTCCGGTCGGCGCATGGATCAGGCTCGTTCGGAAAGGCCATTGGATCACCGGGTTCGGTGATTCCTCGATGGTGACGAATCGCGAGTCCACGTCGAGTTCCTCCGACGTCACGGCATACACCTGGGCCACCTCGTCGGGATTGGGTACCAGTCCCCCGATGTCCTCACCGGACCAGACGACGAACGGTCGGATCACAAATCCCGAACGGGTGACGTAGTCGTCGAGCCGGCCGATGATGTTCGACTCAGGGACGTCGACGCCCAACTCTTCGGACAGCTCCCGAACCGCTGCTTGTTCGGATGACTCACCCGGGTCGACGCTTCCGCCTGGCAACGCGAACTGACCGGGGTGAGCGCGCATCTTGCTCGGCCGCTTCGTCACCGGGAACACGGGTGTTCCGTCCGCACTCCGCATGACGACGATGACCACCGACGCCGAGCGCCTTCCGTCCAATTCGACCGACCGAGGTTCGAAAGCGGCAAGTGAGGCGACCACGTGGTCCCGATTCAGTAAATCTCCGTTCACCATGGCTCGACAGTAGCGCCACGAGACTGAGACCCCCAGCCAGTCTCGTCCATTTTGACCGCTTCGCCTGATTATCGGTCTGTATTCCTGTCATGCTGAACAGGCAGAATCCACCGTGCGGCATGGCGAGAAGAGAACCTCGATGGCTGAGCAGTCCCAGACCCCCACCCCGCAGACCGACCAGAGCGCCCCGGGCGCGCCGAATCGGGCCTCTCGCTTTGCCTCCGACGCGCTGAGCGTCCTGCGGCGCGTGCCGTTCACCTCGATCGTCGTGCTCACCATCACCGTCGTCGGGATCGCGACCGGCGCCTTGTGGAATCACGTCCGTACCTACTCGTGGTTCGACGACATCGCCTACGGAGTCCCTGCCTTGCAAGAAGGTAAGTGGTGGACTCTCGTCACGGGTTGGTTCTTCGGCTTGACGCCGGGTCAGTATGTTTCGATCATCGTCGTTTTTGCCTTCGCGGTCGGCTGGTGCGAGTGGCGCCTGGGAACCAAGAACGCGGCCATCGTCACGATCAGCGGTCAGTTGGCGGGCGAACTGGGTGCATCGCTCCTCCTCTGGGTGGGCAGCCACACCGATTGGGATTGGGCTCGCAACCTCGCCACCCACCGCGACGTCGGTGTCACCACCGCAATCATCGCCGCACTCGCCGCGACCACCGCAACTCTGCGCTCGCCCTGGCGAATGCGAGTGCGCGCCATCCTGTGCGCGTACATCGCGATCGCCTTTCTCTTCGAAGGTCGCCTCGCCGACGTACAGCACCTCATCGCGGTCGCGATCTTCCTTCCGGTCGGCGAAAAGTTCTTCGGCGACGGAGAGCGCGGGTTCATCCCCCGAACGCGACGCGAGATCCGTCTGCTCGGATTCATCGGCCTGCTCCTGATCGGAGTGGTCGAGATCGCCGTGTGGTTGTTCCCCGGCAGTGGACCCTTCGGGCCGACGGAAGCCGAAACCGGTTCGGGCTGGACCGCATTGGTCGACGTGATCATCGTTGCACTGATCGCGGATCAGTTGCGACGAGGTCGCCGCTGGGCCTGGTGGGTTGCCGTGGTGTTCGGTTCTCTGACGGTCTTGGCCACCGCCCTCGTCCTCGGTTCGGTCATCTTCTTCGACTACGAAAGCGCCGGAGCCGTCACGGTCGGTACCGCGCTGCTCTGGCTTCTCGAACTCATCTTGCTGATCAAGGGCCGTCACGCTTTTCACGTGCCGATGCGGCGCAAGATTCGAGGCGGACCGCTGTCCGGGAACGATCCTCGCGCCACTGCTCGGGAACTGCTCAAACAGCACGGCGGCGGAACCATGTCGTGGATGACGACGTGGGACGGCAACAGTTACTACTTCGGCGAGTCGGGTGAGAGCGTCGTTGCATTCCAACGGCATGTCGGTGTCGTCGTAGTGCTGGCCGATCCGATAGCGAGCCCCGACCGACTTGCCGCGGCGGTCGACGAATTCACGACGATGTCCGAAGCCAACGGCCTCACTCCCTGCTTGTTCTCCGTAGGGAAGGAAACAGCCGATGCCGCCACACGGCGCGGGTGGCGCACCGTTCAGGTCGCCGAGGACACGATCGTCGACCTGCCGGAATTGCAGTTCACCGGAAAGTCCTGGCAGGACATCCGCTCGGCGCTCAACAAGGCCAAGAAGGACGACATCACCTTCCGGATGACAACACTGGCAGACGAGCCGTTTTCCGTCTTGGCTCAAGTGCGCGCTATATCCGAGGAATGGGTGGGCGACAAGGGACTCCCCGAGATGGGGTTCACCCTCGGCAGCGTCGAGGAGGCGCTCGATCGCGACGTCCGGGTCGGTTTGGCCGTCGACCCGACGGGAAGTATTCACGGCGTCACCTCGTGGTTGCCGGTGTACGGCGAAGGCGGCGTGGTCCGGGGTTGGACGCTCGACGTCATGCGTCGACGCCCGGACGGCTTCCGGCCGGTGGTCGAGTTCCTCATCGCATCGTCGGCCCTCGAATTCAAAGAACAAGGTGCCCAATTCGTCTCACTGTCCGGCGCGCCGCTGGCCCGCAGCGACGACGGCGCCGACGCCGCATCGATGGACCGCCTGCTGGACATGCTCGGAGCCGCGATGGAACCGCTGTACGGCTTCCGGTCTCTTCACGCGTTCAAGAAGAAGTTCAAGCCGAGATACGAACCCGTTTTCCTGTGTTTCCGCGACGAGGCCGACCTGCCTCGAATCGGAATCGCGCTCACGCGTGCTTACCTTCCGGACGCGACGGCTCCTCAGCTGATCAAGCTCGCCACCAGCAAGAGCTGACGCCGTGCGGTCCTGGTTCGAGCACACGGTCGTCGACACCGGCAGACTCCCGCTGTTCTTCCTTCTGCTCGCCTTTGTCCTGACGTTCCTGTTCATTCGGTTCAGCGTTCGAATGATCCGAGCTGAGGTCTCGTGGTGGCCAGGCAATGTCACGCCCGGTGGAATGCACATCCACCACATGGTTTTCGGTTTGATGATGATGCTCGTGTCCGGCTTTGCCTTCATCGCTCTGGCCGACTATCACACCCCGATCGCCAACTGTGTTCTTGCGTCGGTGTTCGGTATCGGCAGCGCGCTGGTCCTCGACGAGTACGCACTCGTGCTACATCTGCGCGACGTCTACTGGGCCGAGGAGGGTCGCTCGTCCATCGACGCGGTGTTCGTTGCCATCGCGATCTCGTTCCTTTTCCTTCTCGGAGTCCACCCGATCGGGTTCGCGGGAGAGTTCGACCCGTATGAGCAGGACCGTAGCCTGGCGACGTTGATCGGCGTTGTCGTCGCGATCGTGATCCAACTCGGACTCGCCGTGATCACGTTGATGAAGGGCAAACTCTGGACCGGCTTGATCGGACTGTTCTTCACCCCGCTTCTGTTGGTCGGAGCAATTCGGTTGAGTCGCCCGGGTGCGCCGTGGGCGCGTTCGCGTTACCGCGACAAGCCCGCGAAGATGAGCCGGGCAGTCGCCCGTGAGCAGCGGTATCGCGAGCCGATGATCCACGCGAAGATCTACGTTCAGGAAACGGTGTCAGGAAGTTTCGGTTCCACTCCTCCGACCCCACCACCACTCCCCGTCGTCGACACCACGACGCCTACGACGAAAGTCGGACTAACACGGCGGCTTTCGGACAGAATTCGCTGGCGCCGAACTCGCCGACGATTACGAACAGTCCCGGTCTGGCGCCTCCCCGTGATCCTCGTCGTGCTGTCCGTCGTCACCGCGAACATCCTCGTCGGGATCGACGGAGACCTGGTGAGCGACGGCGACGTCGGTACCATTTCCGAGGGCGTGGACGCCGGTGCCACCGCAACGCTGCTCAGCGTCATCGCCGGCGGGATGATCACTCTCACCGGTCTGGTGTTCACCGCCATCACCCTCGCAATGCAGTTCGGCGCATCGCAGATTTCGGTGCGGGTGGTCCCGATGCTTGCGCAACAGCGAGTGATGCGGTGGTCGATCGGCATGTTTCTGGCCACGTTCGTCTTCTCCTTGATCATTGCGCTCGATCTGGCGCTCGATTCGGAGAATTCCTCACCGACCATCTCCACGGCGATCGCACTGCTTCTGGCATTGGCCAGTGCGATCCTGTTCATCGCGTTGGTGGCGAAGGTCGGGTCGATCCTCAATTCCAGTCGGTTGCTGCGTTGGATAGCGGCCCAGGGTCGCAGCGCGACGATTCGTGCCTATCCGCTGTACGAGGACTTACCTTCCGGCGCACCGAAACCCAGTCAGCCGCTCCCACTCCCCCAACCGCGCGAGTCCGAAACCTCCGAGAGCGCCGACGCACTGGTGATTCGCCTGCGCCACCTCTCACCCGACGGCCGGATTCTGCTGGCGATCGATCTCGCACGACTGCAGCGGTTGGCGAGCCGCTGGGACGTCTCGGTCGAGGTCGTCCCCAGCATCGGCGAGTTCGTCGCCCAGAACGCGCCCCTCTTCGAGGTACGCGGACCGTCGCTGAAGGTACGTCCTGACACCTTGATGTCGTGCTTGATCTTCGGTGACACGCACAGCCCGGTCGTCAGCCCCGGTGCAGCGCTTCAGTCGATCGTGGACATCGCGCTCAAGGCACTGTCACCCGCCATCAACGACCCGGGCCGAGCCGTGCAGGCTCTCGACCACATCGAAGATCTTCTGGTACTTCTCGCCCCGCGGGTCCGCTTCGACACGTCAACCTCGGATCTCACGCTGATCCGAGGGCAGCAACGCACCTGGACCGATTACGTGTCCGTCGCCACCGACGAGATCCGGCACTTCAGTACCAATTCCGCGCAGGTCCAGCGCCGTCTACGCGCGGTATTCGCGACCTTGCTCGAAGCCTGCCCGCCGGACCAGCACCCTCCGCTACTCGAGCGCGTCGACGCACTCGATGCGCAATTGACCCGAGAATGGACCGGCGCACTCGACCTTCGGCTCGCGAGTGTGGCGGATCCGCAGGGATTGGGCTCCGAAGCCGGGGCGACCGGAAGAATTCACCCGCTGATCATCGGGTCTTCGGAACTTCCAGACGATCGTTCATCCGGGCAGACCGAGTCGCGTTCCCAGCCAACCTAATTGACTCGCCAAACCAGCGGACCACACCTGGAAGCTGTGTCCTCCGTCGACCTCGGCGTACTGGACGTCCATTCCTGCGGCTTTTGCGGCTTCGTAGAGCGTTTGAAGACCTGGGCGGTAGTCGTTGTCCTGTTTGCCGACCACGAACACTCCGGCGCTGTCGGGGAACTTCTTCTCCCGGAGCAGATCCTGCGGATTCACTGCCACGAACGCGGCTTCGTTACCGCCGAACGCTGCATCGACCGTCTGCTTCCGATCACCGAGGGTGGGTTCGATCTGACCGGACAGATCCAGGAACGTCGGATATACCGCGGGGAAGTTCGTTGCCATCTGGAACGCGCAGGTACCGCCGTAGGAAAGTCCCCCGATCGCCCACTTCCTCGGGTCGGGATCCACCTGGAGGTTCCCGCGCACCCAGTCGGGGACATCGCGCGAAAGGTACGTTGCGACGTTCCCGAGTTGGGAATCGACGCAGAGCGGATTCGCCAGTTCCGACCCGGTCCCGTCAGCAACGACGACAACGGGAGCCAAGCCCGAATGCGCAGCGGCGTAGGCATCCATGGTCTGGACGAGACGTCCGCCCTGTAGCCAGTCCTCGGGCGCGCCTGGTTGGCCGGCAAGCAGTACCAACACCGGCAACTCCGGTCGTGGGTTGGTGAAATACGCGGGCGGTAGGTAGATCTCGGCGTCGCGGGCGCTGAATCCGGAGACCGTCCCCGCAATCGTGACCGTGCTGACCTTGCCGGCCGACGGCATGTCCGCTGGAGCCTTCCATTGCGAAACCGGTACCGCCCCGTCCTTGCCGTCGTCCAGGTCGGCGAGTGAAACCTTCTCCGCGTCCGAGAGTCCCAGCGCTGTTCCCAACGTCGGATACGACTGGAACTGCAGATTCACGTGAGCCGCGCTCGACACGACCACCAGGAGCACGGAGACCACGGTGAGCACGCGGCCGTCGATCCGCGTCGCCGCAAAGACCCGCGAAACACCCAGCAGCACGCCGAGAATGCCCAACCCGATCCACACGTAGACCGGACGGGCAATCGGATCGGGGAACGGGTGCCACACCTTCTCGATCAGCCAGTACAGCACGAGAGTGATCGCAATTGCCGCGACGATGCAGACCGGAATCGAGATCAGCACGTGACGCCTCGATCTCGAGAAGATCAGCCACAGAAGTGCCAGAATTCCGAGCACCGTCACCACGGGCGGAACCGGGCCCGTGACCAGCGACAGATCCGTGATCGTGTGCACGTCGTCTCCCGTCGCAGCCCTGTTTAGACAATATCCAAGAACAGGACATTTCGGAGCTGATGGCGTCAGATCACTGCGTTCGACGCCTGGGCACGTAGGTCTCGGGCCAGGTGATCCCGACGCTCGAGAACAAGCCTCCGCAGCGACGCGGGCGCCTCCGCATTGGCCTGGATCCAGGAATCGACAGCAGAGGTGTCTTCAGCTGCCGGGAAGAGCCCGTTCACCAACCGTCGCGCGATCTCGATGCTGCGTTCGGACCACCACTTCCCCAGGGACGAGAAGTACTCGACCGCATATCCCTCGATCAACGACGGGTCCGTGCCCGAACGGAATCCGGCGATCGTCGCATCCAGGCGGTCGTTCGAGAGTGAGGCATCGGTGGTCGCCGACGCCCAGGCAGCCGCCTTGGTCTCGGCATCGGGAATCGACGCCGCGGCGCGGACGTACGCCGTTCGACCCGCTGACGTGCTGTCCTTGCTCAGCTCACTGTCAAAGTCGCTTACACTCGCATGCCCGGTCGCGGACAGGGCGATCCACAATGCCCACCGCAGATCAGGATCGAGAGCCAGTCCGACCGGTCCCGGGCACGTGCCGTCGAGTATCGACCGCAGCTCGCCGGCACGAGCATCGTTGACCGCTGCTGCGGCCGACAGAGCCCGTGCCCACGCCAGCTGTCTTCCGGACTCCGGTTCGGCTTCGAACACCGCCTTCCAGGTCGTTTCCAACCAGCCCGCACTGACATTGGGCCGCAAGCTTTTCGGAACGTAGTGAAGAACCGCGTATTGGGCATCGGTCAGGATCGCGCTGAGAATCGCAAGATCTGTCTCTGCGGGAGCGAATCGTTCCACCATGTCGAGGTATCGGAACACCGAGAGCTGCGCATCGCGCACCGAGTTCCACAGCGACGACCAGATCACACCGCGCGCAAGCGGATCGCTCACGCGGTCCAGGGACGCCTCGACCGTGGACAGAGATTCCGCGTCCAATCGCACCTTCGCGTAGGTGAGGTCTTCGTCGTTGAGCAGTGTGAGCGCTCCGGGCGGAAGGTCAACCGACGTGCGGGATTCGGTGATGTCGAGTTCGACGCGTTCGGTGCGAACAAGATCTCCGGACTCGTTGTAGTCGTAGATTCCGACTGCGAGCCGGTGCGGCCTCGGGTCCGTCTGGACCAGGTCTGTTCCGTCGAGCGACAGCGTGGACACTCCGGTGGTCTGCAACCAGATTCGGGCCCATTCGCGCACATCACGTCCAGAAGTCTCCGCGAGCACGTCGAGCAGATCAACAAGCGTGGTGTTCCCGAAGGCGTGGGCCTTGAAGTACCGTCGTGCCGCTTCGAAGAACGCGTCACGGCCGACGAAAGCCACGAGTTGCTTGAGGACACTAGCGCCCTTGGCGTAGGTGATTCCGTCGAAGTTCAGCTTTGCAGCTTCGAGATCGACGATGTCGGCGACGATGGGATGCGTGGTCGGCAGCTGATCTTGGAGGTACGCCCACGCCTTTCGCTTGATGGCAAATGCTACCCAGGCATCGGTGAAGCGAGTGGCTTCGGCGCTGACCAGCGATCCCATGAAGTCGGCGAAGGATTCCTTGAGCCACAAGTCATCCCACCAGACCATGGTCACGAGATCGCCGAACCACATGTGCGCCATTTCGTGCAGGATCGTGTTGGCGCGACGCTGATGCTGCTCGTCGGTTGCGGTGCCGCGGAACACATACGCCTCGGTGAAGGTCACCAGTCCCGGGTTCTCCATGGCGCCGAGGTTGTACTCGGGGACGAAGATCTGGTCGTACTTGCCGAACGGATACGGATAGTCGAAGTGCTCGGCGTAGAAGTCCAGCCCCTGACGGGTGATGTCGAAAACATTGTCCCCATCGAGATGAGGAGCCAAAGACGCCCGGCACAAAGCGCCCAACTCGACAGTGAGTTCGCCGCGACTCCACGACGAGGCCACGCGGTGATACGGCCCGGCCGCGATCGCGGTGATGTAAGTCGAGATCGGCAGCGTCGGCGCGAAAGTGACGCGTTGCGCACCGTCGACGGAGAGAGTCCGTGTCGCGGGCTGATTCGACAGGACTTCCCAGCCGTCAGGTGCTGTCACCTCGAATGTGAAGGGCGCCTTGAGGTCCGGTTGCTCGAAGCAGGCGAAAACACGCCTGGCATCGGCGGGCTCGTATTGCGTGTACAGATACGTCTGATCGTCAGCGTCGTCGACAAATCGGTGCAGCCCTTCGCCGGAACGGCTGTAGTGGCCGTGTGCTGCCACCCGAACGACGTTCGATCCGCCGAGTCCGCGCACCACAATCCGGGACCCGTCGTACTCCACCGGAATGGACGCACCGTCGACCTCTACGGAATCGACTGCAGCACCGATGAAGTCGAGCCACGTGGACTCCGCCGACGACTTCAGATCAATTGTCGTGACGGTCGAAAAGGTCTTCGCGGCAGAGTCCGCCGCCGATCGCAGATCCAACTCCACCCGGTACCCGGTGACGTCGATGGTTCGAGATCGTTCGGCGACTTCGCTTCGATTCAGGTTCGCAGTACTCACGCACTCGATCCTG
This sequence comes from Rhodococcus sp. P4_F3_2, assembly GCF_056401335.1. Taxonomy (NCBI): domain Bacteria; kingdom Bacillati; phylum Actinomycetota; class Actinomycetes; order Mycobacteriales; family Nocardiaceae; genus Rhodococcus; species Rhodococcus sp. P4_F3_2. The sequence continues at coordinate 7,789 of NZ_JBFUJN010000018.1, read as the reverse complement.
CCAGGCCGCACGCGGCGATGTGAGCCGCAGTGTGCCTATCCCTTGAAAGCGCCCTGCCAGACGGTGTCGAACGGCGTGTGTGCCGAGACGCGGCCTTCGATGCCCGCCGTGACGAACTTCTTGGCCAGAGCGACGGCTTCTCCCACGTCGGCGCCCTTTGCCAGTTCGGCGGTCACCGCGGCGGCCAGCGTGCAACCGGCACCCGAGACGCGCTCTTCGCCGACCTTGGGGGCGGAGAGAACCGTCACGTCGGTGCCGTCGAACAACACGTCGACGGCGTCGCCACCGGCGAGTTCGACACCACCCTTTGCGAGCACGTACTTGGGTCCGAGGTCGTGGATACGACGTGCCGCCTCGATGAGGTCGTCCACGCTTTCGATACTGTCCATTCCGGCGAGGGTGCGTGCCTCGAACAGGTTGGGTGTGACGACGGTGGCGAGCGGGAGGATCGAATCACGAAGTGCTGTATCGGTATCGAGAGCCGCGCCGGGCTCCTGGCCCTTGCAGATCAGGACCGGGTCGAGGACGACGTGGCGCCAGGACTGCCGACGCAGACCCTCTGCCACAACCTCGATCGTGGCGGGAGTGCCCAACATGCCGATCTTGACGACGTCCAGATCGTGAGCCGCAGTGGCAGCCTCGATCTGATCAGCGATCACGTCAGGAGCGATCGGCACGAAGCGATGACCCCAGTTGTTCTTGGGATCGAACGAGACGATGCATGTGGTGGTCGCTACGCCGTAGACGTCCAATGCCTGGAACGTCTTCAGGTCGACCTGCAGGCCGGCACCGCCAGTCGCTTCGGACCCAGCGATGACATAGGCGAGGTCAACCACAGCACAATCTCCTTCTTCGGACTTTCGAAACGTGCGTGGATGGCCCACGAACGCGGGGCTCAGTTTATCAACCGTTCCGACGTCTGGTTTTCGCCTATGCAGGCACCGGAGTTCCCCACGCGACGTCGTTGTCCTCGTATCCGAACGGCGGACCGACGAACTCGCCGCCGCAGGTGATCAGCGCGAGGGTTTCCGGTCCGTCGAGGCTGTTCAATCGCTCGACCGGCAGCTCGCCGTCCTTGCCGTAGTGATCGACCGCATCGATACGGTAGTTCCAGGTCTGTCCCCCGGCACCCGCAACGGTCACGATCGAGCCGATTTCCAGTGTCGAGAACTTCTTTCCGAAACCGTCACCCTGATAGATGTCGTTGATGTGTCCGGTGATCACCACGGTGCCCGCGCCCGAACCCGGGAATGCCGAATCTGCCCACCATCCGATCTCACTGACATCATCGGGCGGAATGAGCGAGCCGTCTGTCGTCGTCTTGATCGACAGAACGTCAGCGGTGCTGTCGACTATGCGAAGCGTGGTCGGGACATCCGGACCGTCGACCACAGCGCGAATCTCTGGCGGCAAATCTTGTTGGCCGGTCGCGAGGACGCGGGTCGGCGAGTCACCGTCGTCGGAACATCCGCCGATCAAGAGCATTGTCGCCACTACTACAGCGGCCCATGTTCGACGGACCGTGAATCCAGGTGCCGCTGTCACGGGCGAGAAGTCGGGCCGGACGGAATCTGGGAAATTGGTACTCGGTTTCCTACGTCACGACCGGGAAGTGCGTCACCGGAATCCCCACCGTTCCCACCGGAACCGTCACCACCGCCATTCCCGCCGCCGCTTCCATTCCCACCGCCGGGGCCCGGGCCGGGGCATTCACCTCCCGGATCAGTGGTGTCGCCTGCCAAGACAATCTTGACTGCCGAGAGGTTGACCGTCTGGTTCTGTGCCACTTGTCCAGGCGTTGTGACGTCGAATGCGAGCTTGGCACGAACCGGAATGACCGAGCCGTCGTCGGCATCGGTGACCGTCGATCCTGAGCGACCGAGATCTTGGGTCAACGTCATTCTGGAGATCAAATCCTGATCTCCGGTCAAGCCGGCGCCGTCGATCCGAAGGGTCCCTCGGACGGGACTTCCGTGGGCTCTGATCGTCACCGACGCGCGAAACTCGAGGATGTCTCCCGGCACTGTCCGCCACGCCTCGATCGAGTTGATCTTCGTTCCCGGCGAACCAGTCGAGATGTCGTACCAACCGTCTATCACTGCCGGATCGAGTGACATCGAATTGTCGTTGATCTCGGGAGTGCACGCGTGAGTGAGTGCGACCGGTGCTGCCGACCCCACCGCGGGAAGTGCCGTCGATACAACAGCTGCCAAGACGAAGGCCGTCGCGGAGATGCCCGCGGAACGCCTGCCGAAGATCGTCATTCTCTCGCTACTCTTTTCCGCGGACCGTAGCTTCCGGTCAATTCAGTCAAAATACCAGTACAGCTGGACAAATAGGTCGAATTCCGTGCCGAATTCTTCTTGTTTTCTGTGAACTTCGGCTACGAGCAATTCCTCCGCACACGCGTTCCGGCAAGGGGTACATCGCATCAACAGGGGCCAGAAGTTACATTTCGCCCGCACATCGGAGCAGAACGCACTGATTTCTCCCCGAACCGGACCCGCATTTCCGTTTCACGGCAGTCAGCAGGTGGAACAACGATCGGTACAACGTGCCGGGCACGTGTCCGGTCACCCCACCGAATCAAGGGAAACCGCCATGTCGGATACAACGTCAGTCAAGCAGGGTTTCGCGGTAGGAACATCAATCGGGGCAGCAGTCATCCTGGTGACGGTCGGTATCGTGCAGTTCTTCCAAGGAATCGCTGCCGTCGCCGAAAACGAAGTGTTCGTGGTCGGGATCGACTACGTCTATCAATTCGACCTGACGACGTGGGGTTGGATTCATCTCGTGCTGGGCGCGCTCGTCGCTCTCGTCGGTCTCGCACTGTTCACCGGAACGGCGTGGGCACGGGTATCGGCAGTCGTGATCTGTGCGATCTCGATCATCGCGAACTTCTTGTGGCTGCCGTATTACCCCTGGTGGTCGACTCTCATCATCGCCCTGAACATCGTCGTGATCTGGGCTGTGTCGACATGGAAGCCCGCCCAGACGACGCACGCCGCTGCGCATGCACCGACAACGCCGACTCAATCTGTTTGAGTTGAAAGCATGTGTAGGTGGATGGCGTATTCGGGAGAACCGATACTCACCCATGACTTGTTGTTCCGACCACAGCACTCGCTGATCGACCAGAGCCTGCATTCTCAACTCGGGGCAACGACGACAAATGGCGACGGCTTCGGAATCGGTTGGTACGGCGAGGGGTCCCAACCAGCAGTGTTCAAGAGCATCGAACCCGCGTGGAACGACTCGAACCTGCGCGAGGTCGCCTCTCAACTGCGCACCCCTCTCATGTTCGCCCATGTGCGCGCTTCGACGGGAACTGCGGTGCAGCGCAGCAACTGCCACCCATTTCGGCTCGGCAATTGGTTGTGGATGCACAACGGTTCACTACGCGGATTCCACGACATGAAAAGGGAATTGGTGACTGCCATTGATCCGTCGCTCTTTCCGGATCTCGAAGGATCGACGGACTCGGAAACCTTGTTCTTCCTCGCGCTGACGTTCGGCCTGACCGACGATCCGTTCGAAGGTGTCGCGAGGGCCGTCGGATTCGTCGAGCACACGGCTCGCTCGCAGGGAATCGACAATCCGGTGCAGATGACCGTTGCCACGTCGGATGGCATCTCCACCTGGATCTTTCGCTATTCGAGCGAGAACCGATCGAGGTCACTGTTCTTCTCCACCGAGATCTCCACGTTGCGCAAGCTCCATCCTGAGGTGGATGCCCTGCACCATCTGAGTGAGGAGACCCGAATCGTCGTATCCGAGCCTCTGCGCGACCTTCCTGGAGCATGGAACGAGGTTCCCGAGTCCGCCGCAGGCGTCATCCGGCCCGGACGGGACGAGATGCGGAACTTCGCGCCGATCCCACCCGCCTGAGTTTGTCACACAACCAGCATAGCTGTGAAATAGCTTGCATTCGAAGCGCTTTCACGAAAACTTAGAAAACGAAAACTCGGCGCGCTAGTCACGCGAGAGGATGAGCCGGAACGCCAGGCGAGCCTTCTCTGCGTCCGGAGTGCCACCGGTGAGCAAATCGTTGTAGATGAACGACTCACCCACGCGAACCAGCAGATATGCCATGTCCTCGACGGGCAGGTCGGGCCGAATCTGCTCCGGTATTTCGGCTTCGATCAGCCTCCGCACGGATTCGACCATCGTCCCCTGAACCGGCCCCAGCCCCGTTGTAAGACCCGGTACGACGTCGGCGTCGGACCCGGAGTCGCCAAGGGATCAGCAATGTCCAACGCCCCGGATGCACGGAGCGCGAGGACCGGAAATCGACAGTGCCCTAACGCTAGTCCCACACACCCACAACAACCGCTCCCGGGGACGGATCTTCACAAGGACGGCTGGAAATCGCGGCTCGCACCGCCATCGGCGCAACCGACTCGTGGGCCACCAAACCAGCGACATCGGATCCGCGAAACGGTGGGCGAATCGCCGGAGCAGTCGTAGCCGCCCCAGCATTTGTGACGCCGGAGGTGTCGGAGTCGGTGCTTGCCACAGTCGAGGTACCGGCATCGTCCGCGCATCCCGCAACAAGGCTCGCGAAGGTGGCCGATGTGAGGATTGACTCCGGCGCCAGCCTTCCGGCGGGCGTCGGCCTACTACTTCGGGGTCATCGCATACATCTTGCGGTCGGCGTTCAAGCTTTTGAGGCTCGAGCTCGTAGACGATCAGCCCGCTGAGAAGCTCGATGCCGCGCTGGGACAACGCCTGCCTCACAGCGGCCCGGGAAATGACTAACATCGAGAGATGAGCTACGACTTCTGGCTTTTACCCGCCGAGCACTGCCAAAACGCCGCAGCCGCCCGTGCCTTCGCACTGGCCCAGGACGAGGCCGACGAACCGGCGACATCGATTGCCTCCAGCCTTGCCGCGGACATCAGCGCAGTCAACGCAGATCTGACAGAAGAACAGGGATTCTTGTCGGTCACTCCATTGAGTGGAACCGGCGCCGCGGTGTTTGTTCCATCTCCGTGGCGACGCATACAGGATGCTCGCGATGTGATGGTGCCTCGAGCATTCGCCGCCGACTATGGCATGTATGATCCACAGCTCGACATAGTGCTGAGTCCGCGCAGTTCGGTCGCCGGCAGGTTCTCGACCTCTCGCGAAGGGACCTTTCCCACGATCACTCCAGATTTGATCGACCACTTCGTTGGAGCAATGAAGGTGGACGATTTCGTCGTCGTCGAAACCAGTGACGAGGTCTACATACAAACCACGCGCGTTGATATCAAAGCCTTCGCCATTGAGCACCGAGCAGGATCTGCAGACCAGCATTTCGGTACCGAAGTGGTAGCGGCGCCGGAGGTCGTCGGCATGATGAAAGCGTGGCTGGCGAGTGGCGATGTCGCGATCACCGATCAACACTCGTGGACCAAAACTGCTTTGTAACAAAAAGTCCCGAATCGAGCAAGGCCGATGCCGACTGCCGCCGGCGGAGACCGGTTGATGCGGAACCTGGGCGACTACGACCGATCCTTTGGAGTCGAATTCCCCTGTACTGCATCGTGTAATGATGATTGGGTGCACCCCACGTCAACGCCGCGGCTGGCCGAGCAGGCACGCAGCGACGGATGGAGCCACGAGGACTACCTTGCGGCCGTGCTGTCGAGAGAAGTCACGGCTAGGGAATCGTCCCGTACTCAGAACCGGATCCGATTGGCCGGATTCCGACGCGAAAACCATTGGAGGAGTCCAACTTCGACTATCAACCGTCACTCAGTCGAAAGATGGTGGCATATCTGGGAACTGAAGTCTTCTTGACGCAGGCGCGCAATGTGGTGCTTCTGGGGCCGCCGGGCACTAATACAACGCTTCTGGCGATCTGGTTGGGGATCAAAGCGGCTCAGTCCGGACATCGCGTTTCATTCGCTACCGCCGTCGATTGGGTGACCAGCCTCAAAGCCGCACACGCCGGAGGAAAGCTACCTGCAGAGTTGGCGCGGCGACGGCAAATAGGGTTGATTCTCGTCGACGAAGTCGGCTACATCCCGTTCGAACAGGACGCCGAATTCGGAGCTTGTTATCCGATCCCCCTGATGGCCCTCTTGTTGCGTCGGCGCCGCAGCAAACCCCTCGACCAGGGACCACGCATGAGGCTCGCCCACACGGGCGACGGTCCCGATCGCGGCACCGTCGGCCACTCCAGCTCATCGCGTTCCCTTCGCCGGAATCGCCAGTTCGCCTGACAGCGGCGGCGCAGGTCGAACCACTCACTGCACGCAGCACGAACCTCACCCACCGCAGCGCCAGATGGCCCGTAAGGTCGAGGTGTAGGCATTCGGGATCACTTGCCCGGCATCTACCGGCCTCGTCGGTCCCCTGCATTGCGTGGCCGTCGAGGTCGCCCGAACCCGCCCGCAACGTGCACGGACGAATCCGTGCAGGACTCGACCCGTAAGGCTCCAGAGGGTAGGGAAATGCTAGCGAGAATCTGCTCCCGAATCTCGTTCGCCTCTGCAACCCGGGCACACTTCATCGGGCGGGTTCGCGCGCATGTCGTGGCGCAGCTGAGAAAGGCAGTTTCGAGAACCACGCCTGCTGATCTGGGGGTGGCGCCATCCTGTCCCAGCTCTGTGATTGCGAACCCTTGACTACGCTGTATGCCGGCCGCGGCGTTTCGCCGACAAACAGGACAGCCCCGGAAACCGCTGCAGTACAATGACTTCTGTTTCTTGCAGGGGATACTGGTCCCGTCAGAGGTAAGTGGCGAGGATGTTGTCCATGCACCGCTCTGCCATCGCGGTAATCGTCAGAGCGGGATTGACCAGAGCAGACGACCCAGGAAGCAGCGCGCCGTCGATCACGAAAAGATTCGAATATCCCTCGACCTTGCCCTCGAAGTTACAGGCCTGCCCCATCACCGCGCCGCCCAGTCCATGCCATGTGCAACCTGAACCGAAATCCCCCAAGCGGGTGAAAATGGGGATTCCCGTCACGGGCGAGCCGAATCGGGTTTCGGTGCGGTCGTGGAAACGGCCCGCAAAGTTCCGCGCGCGTGCATCGACGTCACTGTTCGCCTCACCATAGGGATAGTTGAGTTCGGCTCTACCCGAAGCGGGGTTGTAGTCGATACTGCCACGCTCATTAGTGATGACCTGGATCAGATTGGCCATAGTGCCGCCACCTGCGATATCAGGGAAAGGAGAAGCCTCCCACGAGATGGAGACCGGCCCCTCAGGGTTGTCGTCGTCGTACATAACCGCGACACCGGGGCCGCCTTGTTTGGCGCCGCAGTCGCGCCGCAGCAGCGTTCGCGAGAGCAGGAAGTCGCCGTTGGTTCCGTATCCCTTGCCGATCTGATCGTTCAGCCGAGGCAGGGTGCCTTTCGCCTTCGCAGTGACCAGCAGAGAGGTGGTGTAGAACGAACCAGCAGCCATGAACACATAGTCAGCAACAACTGTCGTACGCTCGAGCACCGCACCCGACTCGTCGATTCTGTTGACCGACACCTCGAAGCGGTCTTGTCCGGACACCTCCCGGATTTCGGTCACCTCGTGCAGCGCACGAATCGTCACATTTCCGGTTGCTTCTGCGGCGGGCAAGTAATTGCGGTCGACGCTGTTTTTCGCGCCGGAATTACTGCCGTACGGACCTTCGCCGATCGAGTACGACGCAGGCGCGCGCCCTTCCAACTCGTCGCGGACGACATCCCAGTCCACACAGAAATCGTGGAGTACCGGTTCGCCACCGAAGTCCTCGATGTAGTCGAGCCAGGCGCGCGCGCCGCGGTAGTTGGGGTGGGCGAGTAGATCCGCGGGCAACGGCG